>JAVHPR010000219.1:0-15290 GCA_036170695.1 Bacteroidia bacterium | reverse complement strand
AGGAATTACAAAACAATAAAAGACAGCATGTCTAAAGCAGATAAGCAATTTTAATTTTATTACCGGCATTTGGATTCATTAATATTGCAGACTCTAGCACAGCGGTTATTTAACAAATTTTGCATTTTTAAATTGTTAAATTAATAATTACATTTGTCTGCACAAAATAGAAAAATAAATGGCTATTGAAACTAAAAAAACAGGATTTGCTTTCGGAAAAGAAAACTATATCATTCTTATCATTGGAGTATTAATTGTTGTTGCTGGTTATATGCTGATGGTTGGCGGTGGCTCTGATGACCCGACACAATTTCATGCTGAGGAAATTTTTAGTACCCGTAGAATTACTATCGCTCCCATTACAATATTGGTTGGCTTTGTAGTAGTATTATTTGGTATTATGAAAAAAACTAAAGACTAATTTTTGATTTGCTGATGTGCTAATGCATCGATGTGCTGATGATCGAAAATTCCAGTATATTGAATATTTTCATTAAGTATATCAATAAATCTGCACATTGCACATCGTTACATTATTTAATCAGCACATCAATAAATCAGCACATTATTCAATCAGCACATCGATCTATCAGCACATCAGCACATTATTTCGTAAGCACATCAGCACATAATTCATGTCCTACATCCAAGCATTTATTTTAGCCATTATTGAAGGCATAACAGAGTTTTTGCCCGTTTCATCCACTGGGCACATGATTTTAGCCCAGTCGCTCATGGATATGAAAAATCCTGAATTTGCTAAAACATTTGAAATTGTGATTCAATTGGGAGCAATTGTAGCTGTATTGTTGCTTTATATCAAACGTTTTCTTGTTGGAATTAACATTTATCTAAAACTTTTTGTTGCGTTTTTACCCACCGGGGTGATAGGATTGTTAGCCTATAAAATCATTAAACATTACCTGTTCAATCCTTTTACAGTGAGCATTTCGTTAATCATCGGCGGTGTTGTTTTAATTGCATTGGATAAGTGGACTGAACTAAAAGAATCGGAATATAAAGAAATAGAAGACATTAGCTATTCCGGTGCAATCAAAATAGGATTAATACAGTGTTTGTCAATGATCCCAGGTGTTTCAAGAGCTGCGGCCACAATTTTTGGTGGCGTATTCTCAGGATTCAATCGTAAACAGGCGGCAGAGTTTTCTTTCCTATTGGCTATTCCCACTATGTTTGCTGCATCTGGATATGATTTGTTAAAAGAGCACGAAAATATTCACAGCAGCGATATAACGATTTTGTTATTTGGTGCCTTTATTGCATTTGTTGTTGCAATTATTGCGGTGAAGGGCTTCATAGCCTTTTTAACTAAGTATGGATTTAAACATTTTGGATATTACAGAATCATCCTGGGAGTATTATTTCTTGTGTATGCCTTGTACACAGGTTTGGAAATGACTTCATAAAATTGTTACATGACAGATTATAGAGCTGGTGAAGTAATTTTTATTCACAAACCCCTTAAATGGACTTCTTTTCAGGTAGTTAATAAGATGAAGTATCTTATCAAACATCACCCTTCATTAATTTTGGAAGGGAAAAGAGTGGAACCCAAAATCGGACATGCAGGCACACTTGATCCTTTAGCTACAGGTTTGCTGATTGTTTGTACGGGAAAACAAACCAAGAATATCGAACAGTACCAAGCCCAGGAAAAGGAATACACGGGCACATTCCACTTAGGTGCTACAACGCCTTGTTTTGATTTGGAGAAAGAAATCGATGCCTATTATCCTACAGATCACATTACCGATGAACTTATTTATGCCGCTACAAAACAATTTGTAGGTAAAATTCAACAAACACCACCGTTGTTTTCAGCAATTAAAATCGGTGGCAAACGAGCCTACGACATTGCCCGTGCCGGTGAAACCGCGGAAATAAAATCAAAAGAAATCACGATAACCGAATTTGAAATTACGCGCATAGCTATGCCTGAAGTTGATTTTAGGGTAGTTTGCAGCAAAGGAACCTATATTCGTTCATTGGCAAATGATTTTGGCTTGGCTCTTAATAGCGGTGCTCACCTGATTGTGCTATGTCGGACCCGCATTGGCAGTTATAAATTGGAGGGTGCAGTGAGCATTGAAGCTTTCGAAAAGGAAGTCCTTGAAAACAAATAAATGATTTTTTTATTGACATCTCCTTATTATAGTAGTACATTCGCGCCTTAATTTTTTTTTAAAATATTAAAATCCCGTAAGATTTATGAAACTTTCACAATTCAAATTCAACCTTCCTAAAGATTTAATCGCTGAAACCCCTGCAAAAGTGAGGGATGAAGCAAGATTAATGGTTATTCACCGCAAAACCGGAAAGATTGAGCACAAATCATTTAAAGACATATTAAGCTATTTTGGTGATGGCGATTGTATGATATTAAACGATACTAAAGTGTTTCCTGCAAGGATGTACGGAAATAAAGAAAAAACAGGCGCTAAAATTGAAGTGTTTTTATTGCGTGAATTGAATGCTGAAAGTCGTTTGTGGGATGTGTTGGTGGATCCTGCACGAAAAATACGGATAGGTAACAAACTTTATTTTGGCGATGACGATACATTGGTTGCTGAAGTTATTGATAATACCACATCTCGCGGTCGTACCCTGCGCTTTTTGTTTGATGGTTCTTACGAAGATTTTCGTAAAACATTAAACGACATGGGCGAAACACCGCTTCCAAAATACATTAAGCGTGCTCCTACCGAAGAAGATAAAGAGCGTTACCAAACAGTATTTGCAAAAAATGAAGGTGCTGTTGCCGCTCCTACCGCTGGTTTACATTTTAGCCGTGAGTTGCTAAAACGATTGGAACTTAAAGGTGTTAATTTTGCTAATGTTACTTTACATATTGGTTTGGGAACATTCCGTACTGTGGAGGTTGAGGATTTAACCAAGCATAAAATGGATTCGGAACAAGTTATTATTTCGGAACAAGCCTGTGCTGTGGTGAACAAATCTCGTGAAGCAAAAAAGAAAGTTTGCGCTGTTGGAACTACCACTATGCGAGCCATTGAAACATCTGTAAGTACTGATGGTTACTTGAAACCTTATAACAGCTGGACCAACAAGTTTATTTTTCCACCATATGATTTTAGCGTCGCTAATTGTATGATTACTAATTTTCATACCCCGGAATCAACATTATTCATGATGGTTTGTGCATTTGGTGGTTATGATTTAATGATAAAAGCATATAAAGAAGCGATAAAAGAAAAATATCGTTTTTATACCTATGGTGATGCAATGTTGATATTATAATCATTATTGATTACCGGTATCTTTATTGATTGATGGTTAATAGTTGTTGGAGATTCAATAACGATTAACCATTTTCAATTTATATTGAATATGAAGCAAGAAATAAAAACTTTTAAAAAATACGTCATCATCGTTGCCGGAGGTAGCGGAATACGTATGAATAGAGCTGTTCCGAAACAGTTTATTGAACTGCAAGGAATCCCCATGTTGATGCATACCATTAGAAAATTTGCAAGAGCTATTCCCGAAATTAATATTGTACTGGTGCTTTCGTTGCCATACAGGAAGCAATGGGAAACTCTTTGTAAAAAACATAATTTTGTGATTCCTCACCAATTAGCGGATGGGGGAGAAACCCGTTTTCATTCTGTAAAAAATGGATTAGCAATTGTCCCTGAGGACTGTTTGGTTGGAATACACGATGCTGCAAGGCCTTTAGTGAATAAACAAACTATCATGAATACTTTTAATGCCGCTCAACAAAAAGGTAATGCAAGTCCGGCCATTTCGTTGAATGAATCAATTCGTGAAGTGGTAAAGGGTAACAATAAAGCTGTTGACCGAAATAATTATTTCATCATTCAAACACCACAATGTTTTCAGTCCGGCTTGATAAAAAAAGCATTTTTACAAGAATATAACCCTGTTTTTACTGATGATGCAAGTGTGTTGGAAGCAATGGGAGAAAAAATAAATTTGATTGAAGGCAATCGCGAAAATATAAAAATTACTACCCCTCAGGATTTGATTATTGCCGAAGCAATTATGCAGAATGGTGTTAGCTGATTATCATTCTTATCCAAATAGAAAATTCTTGTTTGTAGGCGTGCAGAAATAATTTCATTAATGAGATTTCTGACATTATTTCTTCGGCTAATTATGTCCTCAAGGATAGAAATAAATGTTGTGCGCCTGGGTCATAATGAGCTTGTCGAAGTATGTGGGCAAGCCTTCGCATAACCTTCGACAGGCTGAGGATGACAACACACGATTTGAGAAAATTCAATCCTTGATTCACATTAATAAATACCCCCGCTCAAAATAGTATAAAATAATAGGTAAAATATCAATTATTTTTGGTAAATTTCTGTACCCGATTTTACCACTTTTTTTAATGCAATAAGATGGAACGTACTGTTGTACATATGGATTTAGATTCTTTTTTTGTGTCCGTAGAACGCTTATTAGATAGTAGTTTGAATGGGAAACCTGTTATAATAGGCGGTACTTCCGACAGAGGAGTGGTTGCTTCGTGCAGTTATGAAGCCCGTCAATTCGGTGTTCACTCGGCAATGCCATCAAAAATGGCAAAACAACTATGTCCTCAGGCAATTTTTATACATGGTGATTATGACCAATATTCCAAACACTCCGGCATTGTAACTGAAATAATTAAGGAACAAGCTCCTGTTGTTGAAAAAGCAAGTATCGATGAACATTATCTGGATATAAGCGGAATGGAACGATTTATTAAACCAAGTATGATTTGGGCGCATGAGTTACGGGAACGGATTATAAAAGAATCGGGCTTGCCGATATCATTTGGATTATCTACAAATAAAACGGTATCAAAAGTAGCTACCAATGAGGCAAAGCCGAATGGGGAAAGGAATGTTGATTTCGGTACTGAAAAGATTTTTCTTGCTCCTCTCTCGGTGAAAAAGATTCCGGGAGTTGGCGATAAAACTTATATGCTGCTCCGTAATATGGGTGTTGAAAAAATACAAACTATTCAGCAAATGCCCATGGAGATGATGGTGCGTGTGTTTGGTGAAAGCGGACAGGTAATTTGGAAAAAGGCTTGTGGAATTGACAACTCCCCTGTTGAACCTTATTCCGAAAGGAAAAGCATTAGTAGTGAAACAACTTTCGATAAAGATACTACTGACATTAAAAAATTAAGACAGAACATTGTTACAATGATTTTTGAATTGGCTTACCAATTGCGAAAAGAGAAAAAAGTAACAGGATGTGTAACGTTAAAATTGCGTTATACCGATTTCCAGACACATACATTTCAATGCAGGATTCCGTACTCTTCAAACGACCATATTTTACTGACAAAAGCGCTGGAATTATTTGAGAAAAACTACTCTCGAAGAGTGCTCATTCGTTTAATCGGAGTAAAGTTCAGTCATTTAGCTTCTGGCTTTAATCAAATTCATTTGTTCGATGATTCGGAAGAAAAAATAAAACTCTATCAGGCAATGGACAGCATACGAAATCGTTTTGGTAATGATGCAATAAAAAGAGGGATCAGTATAAAAGGGGAATGATAGACTTTATTCGACTATTCACCTTAATAAAAATTGCCCCGCAGATTTCGCTGATAGACGCAGAAAAAAAAATATCTGCGAAAATCTGCGAAATCTGCGGGAAAGAAAAACAACCTGAACAGTAATGTTATTAAATACCCACTCCTATTACAGTTTACGATACGGCACTTTATCCATCGATGCAATTATTCAACAGGCAAAAGAAAACAATTATGATTCAATTGCAATTACCGATATAAACAATAGTACGGGCGTATTTGAATTTGTAAAAGCTTGTAATGAAAATGCAATAAAACCCATTGTAGGAATGGAATTCCGAAACGGTGATGAATTGCTATTTATTGCTTTGGCCAAAAACAGTGAGGGCTTAAAGGAAATGAACGATTTAATTACGGAGTGTAATATAAACACTAAACCTATTCCTTCCCGGTGGGATTTCAAACATTGCTTTCTTCTATTCCCATTAGGAAAAATAAAGACTGAAGAATTAAAGAAGAATGAATTTATCGGAATACGAATAAATCAGATCAACAAAATTTTATTTGATACATCGGACAAAAAAAATAAATATGTTATCCTTCATTCCATCACCTACAAAGATGACAGAGGATTTGATGTACACAAAAAATTAAGTGCCGTAAATCACAACCTGTTATTATCACAATTACAGCCATATCAAATAGCAGGTAGTGATGAGCATTTTCTTTCAAAAGACAAATTGTTTGAATTATATTCACAGCACCCGCAACTGATTAAAAACACAAAATTCATCGTTGATGAATGCTCATTTAGTTTTGACTTCAAAGAAATAAAAAACAAAAAAATATTTACTTTTTCGTCTCATGATGATAGACTATTACTTCGCAAACTGGCGTATGATGGGCTAAAATATCGATATGGCAATAACAATAAAATCGCGAAACAAAGGGTAGATAAGGAATTAGAAATAATTGATGACCTTGGATTCTCCGCATATTTTTTAATAACCTGGGATATTATTCGTTATTCAATGTCGAAGGGGTATTACCATGTGGGTCGGGGCAGTGGTGCAAATAGTGTTGTTGCCTACTGTTTACGAATAACTGATGTCTGCCCTATTGAATTAGATTTATACTTTGAACGCTTCTTAAATCCAAAACGAAAATCTCCTCCGGATTTTGATATTGATTTTTCCTGGAAAGATCGCGATGATGTATTGGATTATATTTTCAAACGCTATGGTCATATGCATACCGCCTTGCTGGGTGCGATGTCCACTTTTAAGGATCGTTCCATCATTCGTGAACTCGGGAAAATTTATGGCTTACCCAAAGAGGAAATTGACAGGCTGATTAAACAACCCAATTCTTCATTAAACAACAATGAAATTTGTAAAACTATTTTGGATTATTATGGTGAAATTGAGGATTATCCCAACATGCGCACTATCCATTCCTGCGGCGTATTGATTTCGGAAAAGCCTATTACTACCTACACTGCATTGGATTTACCTCCAAAAGGATTTCAAACCGTGCAATTTGATATGTATTTAGCCGAAGATATTGGCTTTGAAAAATTTGATATTTTAAGCCAGCGAGGCATTGGGCACATAAAAGAAGCTGCTGAAATTATTTACCAAAACAAAAAGATTAAGGTTGATGTACACGATATTAATACATTCAAAAAAGACAAGCAGGTAGCAAAGCAATTAAAATCAGGTGATACCATTGGATGCTTTTATATTGAAAGTCCTGCAATGCGTGGATTGCTGAAAAAACTTCATTGCGATAATTATTTAACATTGGTTGCTGCAAGTTCAATCATTCGTCCGGGCGTGGCAAGCAGTGGGATGATGAAGGCATACATTGAACGCTTTCATCATCCGGATGGCTTTGAATATTTACATCCAATACTAAAAGAACAGCTGAAAGAGACTTTTGGTGTAATGGTTTTTCAGGAAGATGTGTTGAAAGTGGGACATCATTTCGGAGGCCTGGATCTTGCTGATGCTGATGTTTTGCGGAGAATGATGAGTGGAAAATCACGAAATAAAAAACATTTATTGGAAATTGAAGATAAATTTTTCAATCATTGCAAAGATCAAAATTATCCCGAAGCAATATCAAAAGAAGTATGGCGGCAAATAGAATCCTTCGCCGGATACAGCTTTAGCAAAGCTCATTCAGCAAGTTATGCTGTAGAGAGCTTCCAGAGTTTATACTTGAAATCCCATTATCCATTGGAGTTTATGGTTGCTGTAATCAACAACTTCGGAGGTTTTTATTCAACGCGGGTATATGTGAATGAAGCTAAAATGGCGGGTGCCAACATTCATTTGCCTTGTGTAAACAAAAGTAATTTTACGACTACCATTTACGGCGATAACCTATATTTAGGATTTGTTCATCTCAAAAGTTTGGAAAACAAACTTGCTCAACAGATCGATATCGAAAGAAAAAAATATGGAGACTATAAATCACTTGAAGATTTCATTAAACGTATTCCCATTGGTATAGAGCAATTAATTACTTTAATTCGCATTGATGCTTTTAGATTTACTGGTAAAAACAAGAGGCAATTATTATGGGAAGCACACATGCTTATCAATAAGAATGAAGTAATTTCCAACACTTCTGAATTATTCGAAATTGCAAAAAGCGAATATAAGTTACCAACACTGGAGCATAATCAGATTGAAGATGTTTACGATGAAATAGAGCTATTGGGATTCCCTGTTACAATGACCTATTTCGATTTACTAAAAACGGATTTCAGAGGTGAATGTATGGCAAACGATTTAATGAATAATGTTGGCAAAAAAATACGCATGGTAGGTAGTTTTGTTACAACAAAGGCTGTTAGAACAAAGTATGGTGACATGATGGCTTTCGGAACTTTCCTGGATGTGGAAGGTAAATTTTTCGATACAACACATTTCCCTCCGAGTTTAAAACAATATCCTTTTACAGGTTCGGGAGTTTATTTAATTTTAGGTAAAGTAGTTGAGGAATTTGGATTTCCTGGTTTGGAAGTTGAAAAAATGGTAAGGTTGCCGATAAAAGGGGATACTCGAGTGTAAGAAAATTTAATTTTTATTCGTTACTTCTGCCTGCATCTTGCTTAAATCATTCAATACATGTTCGTATATTTCGACTAATATAGCAGGATGTTTTGAATAGTAATCAAAACTTTCATCATATTGAGTTTTGCTTATTTTATTTTTTTTTAGTACATCATAATTAGGGGAAGGACCCACAGCTGTTGTGCTTTCTGCCCCAACAGCATTCAAACTCATGGAGGCTTCCAATAAATGAAGGTCAAGCATTACTTCAGACATTTTTTGTTTAGATAAAATGTTAACAGGGATTTCTTCGGTTTTCTTTTCCGAACAGGAAAAAAATAAGAAACAAGCGAAAATTAGAGCTATTCTTTTCATCAATCAATTATTAATTTGAAAAAGAAATTAGATATTTTCAAATTGATTTAAACTTCAGCGAAAGTAGCAAAAAAATATATATTTTTGTGTTTATGAGTACATTTCAGAATAAAGTAATTTGGATCACGGGGGCTTCTTCCGGCATAGGGGAAGCGTTGGCAAAAGCTTTAGCCAATGAAGGCGCAAAACTTATTCTTTCTTCCCGTAGAAGTGAAGAGTTGGAGCGTGTGAAAAATTCATTAAAAATGGAAGGTGCTGATATTCTTATTCTTCCGCTTGACTTGGCGGATACTTCAAAAATAGATGATCTTACAAAGCAAGTAATTGATAAATTCGGGCGTATTGATTTTCTCATAAATAATGGCGGAATAAGCCAGCGTTCATTGACTAAAGACACTCCTCTTGCCGTTGACAGAAAAGTTATGGAGGTGAATTTTTTTGGAACCGTTGCGCTTACAAAAAGCGTTTTGCCGTATATGCTTCAACAAAAAAACGGACACATCATTGCAATTAGCAGCATTGTCGGCAAATTTGGTTTTTATCTTCGTTCGGCTTATTCAGCATCCAAGCATGCATTGCATGGTTTTTTTGAGTCGTTGCGAATTGAAACGTATAAAGATAATGTCAAAATATTAATTGTTTGTCCGGGAAAAATTAACACTAATATTTCTATTAACGCAATTACTGGTGATGGCAGTAAACATAACAAAATGGATGAAAGCACCGAAAATGGTGTAAGTGCGGAAGATTGTGCCCAACAAATTTTAAACGGAATTAGAAAGAATAAAGAGGAATTATTTATTGGCGGAAGTGATTTGAATGCAATTTGGTTGAAGCGTTTTTTTCCAAAGTTGTTTTCGCGAATAATTCGGAAGCAGAAAGCGGAATAGAAGCCCCTCCCGACCTCCCCAAAGGGGAGGAGAGAGGATAATAAAAAAAAATCATATGTCAAACACAAACAATTCCTCCCCTTTGGGGAGATCGGGAGGGGCTACAATTGCCGGTATTCAACAAATAGGAATTGGAATTCCCAATGTGCATGAAGCATTCAAATGGTATCGTCAACATTTCGGAATGGATATTCCCATCTTTGAAGAAGCTGCCGAAGCTAATTTAATGTTGCCCTATACCGGCGGAAAACCGCATCAGCGTCATGCCATTTTAGCTATTAATATGAAAGGGGGCGGAGGATTTGAAATCTGGCAATATACCAGTAGAGTGCCACAACCTCCTTCATTTGAATTACAATTGGGTGACTTAGGTTTTTATTGCACCCGCATGAAGACTAGTGATGTGAAAGGCTCATTTGAATTTTTGAAATCGAAAAAAGTTAATTTAATTTCGGAATTGACAAAAGATGCAGGTGGTAATGATACATTTTATATGCGCGATCCATGGAATAATTTATTTCAGATTGTTAAAAGTGATTCCTGGTATGGAAAAGGAATGCAACTGACCGGTGGACCTGGAGGTTGTATGATTGGTGTTTCTGATATGGAACGTTCAAAAAAATTCTATGCTGATATTTTAGGATATGATACTGTAGTCTATGATAAAAATGGCGTGTTTGAAGATTTTAAAAATTTGCCAAGTGGAACAAATAAAGTACGTAGAGTATTGTTAAAACATAGCAAGCCTAGAGTTGGAGCTTTTTCAAGATTGTTAGGTGCAAGTGAAATTGAGTTAATTCAGATAGAAGGACGGGCACCACGCAAAATTTTTGAAAATCGTTTTTGGGGCGATCAGGGCTTTATTCACTTATGTTTTGACATTACGAATCAAAGTGCAATGAAACAATTATGTGCTGAAAAAGGTTATCCATATACTGTTGATAGCGGTGAAAAATTTGATATGGGGGAAGCTGCAGGACATTTCAGTTATATCGAAGATCCTGATGGAGCATTGATAGAATTTGTTGAAACAAAAAAAATTCCAATCATGAAAAAATTGGGTTGGTATTTGGATTTACGAAAACGTGACGCATCGAAACCTTTACCAGACTGGATGTTAAAAGCATTGAAGTTTAACAGGGTCAAAGATTAATATATTATCAACTAGAAGATTTATGGAATAGAAGATTTGCAATAATCTTCTTACATGAGCATAAAAAATTAAACAATATGAAATTGCTTTTAAACAATTTGAAAATGTTTATTCTAGCAATATTACTATTATCATGGAATATTGCAAGTAAGCCTTGGACAGTTAAAGAATGTGGCACCTTCACATTACATTACCCCGCTCAGGATGAGAGCAACTTCCCGGAATATTTTAAATTACTAAACAATGGTTGCGAGGTAGTAGAAGGTTTTTTCAGGGAAACTTTTAAAAATACGTTTAATGTATTTATCTACCCGAATCGTATTTCACTTGATAAGGCTTTGGGAAAGGAAAGGAAAACTCCAGGCTTTAAATCTCAATGTAAGATGGTTGCTTTATGGACAGGTGACAAATTGGATATGATTTCCCCTAAAAGCTGGGATAAAGAATCCTGCGGATATCATTACAAGGATAAAGAGAAAACACGCAAATTAATTACGCGTGAACTTTTTCATATATATCATGGTCAAATAAAAACAAACCCTTTTAGTGATGCTGACAGTATTGCTTGGTTCGTAGAAGGCTTTGCCACATTTGCTTCCGGGCAGTGTGACAGCACTAAAATGAATGAAATAAAAAAAGCATTTAAGAATAATGAAATCACACTATCTCTTAACAAATTTTGGACGGGAAAATATAGAAGCGGACTATCAGGTTCATTAGTAATGTATATTGACAAAGAGTTTGGAAGAGAAAAACTAAGGGAACTTTTAAAGGTTGACACGAAAAAAGATATTTTAAACGCTCTGGCAATTACTGAAAAAGATTTGTTAGAACGTTGGACAAAATTTATACAATCTTATAATGCCCGTCTTTAAATTCAAATGAGTGTTAATCGCCTCTGTTTCATCCTTTATATACTTGTAATTGGAACAAAAATGCTAATTGAGACAAATAGTTAGTGTTAGTAAGTCCGGGGATTATACTACCTGGTATGGGACAAAACAAAATGAAAAAAAAAACAAAAACATATTTTTTTTTAACAGCAGCTCTTGTATTTGCAATGGGTTTAAATTCTGTTTCAGGACAAAACTTCCAGAAACCTTGTGGCATCTACGTTTTGGGAAGTCCCTCGGTTACGCAAATAAGGAATTATCCTTTCGTTGATGGATTTGTTATGCGAATAGGGTGGGAGAATATTGAAAGCCTACAAGGAATATATAATTTTTCGTTGCTCGATAATATAGTACACAAGCTTGATTCATTAAATCAAGGCCTTACTCTTGATATTTTTAGAATGAGCGTACCTAACTATCTATTGACGAATACAAATGTAGAGAAGTATTATCTGATTAAGACAGCAACTGATTCTGTTTATACGGCTGTCCCGTGGGATAGCATTGCGTTAATGAGATTTGATACTTTATTGAACAAAGTTGCTAATCATCCGATATACAGCATTACAACGGGGACAACGGTTCCTCTTAAAAACCATCCTGTATTAAAACAGATTGATGCCAGCCCCATTGGTATGAATGGCATACGCGATAATGCCGGACGCTTAATCCATCTGGGCTCATACCAAAGAAATAAGTTCATCAACTCTATTTTAAACACTGCAAGAAAGATAAATTATTATTTCCCTAACCAATTTGCGTTCAATACTTATTTCGGTATAAACGACAATATTACTTCCCCAGCATTAGGCAATGTTTTATTAGATTCAATAATGAGTGTATTCAATAGAAACGGAAATCCTAAACTCGGTTTCTTCCAAGAAAACATAGCATGTACCGCCCCTTCATCTTTAAATAACATCTCTAATCCTTTACATTATTATCGTGATAGTACTTTCACCATGTATCAAATGCTTCAATCCTGGAGAAATCCTTTTTTGACACCCGCACTAACCAATATTTGCAAAACTGATTCAACCGGACCTGACGTTGCAATAAATAATGGATTAAACATAAACAAATGTCATTACTTTGAAGTTTATCTGGCTGACTTAGATTGGGTTGGATACAATACTATTTTTACCCTATGGCACGATTCGCTACAAGCACTGTGTAGCAATACCCTCACAGGAATAGCTGCACCAATCGCCCCATTAAATAATGGGATTGTGGTATTCCCAAATCCATTCAGCAATACGGTAAATCTACAATTGCCTGTTAGCTATTGTCAATTGAAAATCATTGATATGACGGGAACGACTGTTTTTCAAAAGCTCCTAAGCTCTAAACAAGAAACGCTAAACTTGAATTTGCCCAAGGGAATGTATTTTTTTCAGGTGAATGATAATAAACAATTTATTGCATCAGGGAAACTCATAATACAATGACAACTATAAACGAAACCCATAACACTCACCCTGTTGCATTTTGCAGCCCCTCACATCAACGCTTAAACAAAAACAGTAAAAGAGTTTATACATAACTCAACCACTATGCACTAAAGTGCATAGTTTCAATTAACGAATGAGACCAATGAAACTTGAATTTGTTGATACTATAAATGAATATGGCGACCATATTGTAAAGCTCTTTGACTTTGATAAGACAGAGGCTGGTAAATTCCGGCAAGCTATTCAGGAAACAATTATTGAGGATGGAAAACCGCTTGATCTGAATTCGCTGGATTTTATTCTGCCAGTAAATTGCAAATTAATACTTCATATTTCTGATACAGATGAAGGAATATTTTCGATGGACAAAGAAACTTTTTTTTGTGATTTAACAATAGAAGGATATAAAGAAATGCTTCGTCTTATTAAACCCTTTTGCGACAAAGACACAAGGAGTTTCCAAATGTTATATGATCTGGATACAGAAATCGATTTTCTGTTTTCTCCCTATGGACATTAATGGTTTTCGAGGAAATATTCTATTTCTTTAATATCCCGCTTTAGCCGAACCAATATTTTCGATGGGATGCCAGGTTGTTTTTATTTCCTGATTATCAAGAATTAAATATGGATTTTGTGCTTTATCAGAGGCTAAGTCAAGTTTATCATAAATGAAAATCCGTTTCACATTCAATGATGCGTTTTCTTTTATTTTCTGAATTTCACTTTTATTACCACGATAATAGGTCATTGCATTCACATCCATGTGTGAAGAAAAATGAGTATGTAACTCTTCACTATTACCGGTAAGAATATTAACAACACCACCGGGCAAATCAGAGGTATTCAATACTTCAGCAAATGTTACCGCACACAAAGGTTTGCTTTCCGATGCCAGAACTATACATGTATTTCCTCCGGCAATGGCAGGCGCAATGGCTGTTACCAAACCAAGCAATGAACTTTCTTCGGAAGCAATAATTGCTACAACACCGGTAGGTTCAGGAATTGAAAAATTAAAGTGTGATGACGCTACGGGATTCACCGAACTGAATACCGCCATGTATTTATCACACCATCCTGCATAGTAAACTAAACGATCAACCGAAAGTGTTACCTCCTCCTGAGCGGCCTTTGCTGTTGAACCTTGTAGTATAAGTTCAGAGATAAACTGTTCTTTGCGACCCTCGAGCATTTCTGCAATACGATATAATATCTGACTGCGGTTAAAAGCAGTGCGTCCGCTCCATCCGCCAAATGCACCACGCGCAGCTACTACAGCATTGCGAAAATCTTTACGTGAGGAAAGACAGATATTTGCAAGGATATCTCCTTTTTTATTTTTTAAGGGGTAAAATCTTCCTGATTCTGTTCTTGGGAATTGACCTCCGATAAATATTTTGTATGTTTTTAAAATTTCCAATCGTTCCATTTTTTTTAATTATTTTTTATGTTACCCTGACAGGGTTTTAGACCCTGTTAGGGGTAATTATAAAACATTATTTTAGAATTAATTTAAACAACTATGATAAAATTATTTTTAATAACAATTGCATTTATTACATCATTATCTATCTGTTTCCTAGCCCTAACAGGGTTTGAAACCCTGTCAGGGTATTAGGTTTAAAATTTCAAATAAGGCATCAGCCCGTGTAATCCGCCTTCACGACCAAAACCACTTTCTTTATATCCTCCGAAAGGAGATGCAGGATCAAATTTATTGTAGGTATTTGCCCACACAACGCCAGCACGCATTTTGCTGGTAACATTAAATATTTTTGATCCTTTATCAGTCCAGACACCGGCAGAAAGACCGTAAGCAATGTTGTTTGCTTTTTCAATCACTTCTTCGATAGTGCGGAATGTCTGGATGGTTAAAACCGGACCAAAAATTTCTTCCTGCACAATACGGTGTGATTGTGAAGCGTTTAAA
>JAVHPR010000218.1:0-45506 GCA_036170695.1 Bacteroidia bacterium | reverse complement strand
TTTATTACCAGCTATGAAATGAGTGTTTTTGACCGTTGGGGGAATTTAATTTTTGTTTCTGATAACATTAATAAACCCTGGGATGGTAAAGCAAATCATGGGACAGAAATTGCACCGGGAGACGTGTATATTTATTCCATTAAGGTTACTGATTTTCAAACAAAAAAACATAGTTATAAAGGATCTGTAACACTGGTGAGGTGAAAACCACCTCTCCTCATTATCTCATCTCCACAAGAGGGGAGGCAATAGTTGAGTTTTTTAAAAACAAAAGGCATAAAAATGATAAAAAATAAAAAAAACGAGTTACGTTTCCCTCTCCTTTGGAGAGGGCTAGGGAGATGTCTTTTTTCCCTCGCTCTTCTTTCGGGGGTGCTTGGAAGCGGTTCTTCATGCTATGCACAAGATACCCTCTCATTTTCCTATACAGGCGCCGTTCAAACTTTTGTAGTACCCGGCTGTGTGGATACTATCCACGTCAAAGCATGGGGGGCAGGTGGTAGCGGTGGCGGTGGCGACAGTTACCCCGGAGCAGTTGGTGGAGGTGGAGCCTATGTAAAAAGCTCTATCGCAGTTACTGCCGGACAAATTATTACGGTAATAGTTGGAGGCGGCGCAGGTCCCGGTGGTCAATGTGCAGGCTGCGCCCCGGGTGGTAGCACAGGATGGGGTAATGGTGTAGTAAATGGAGGTAGCGGAGGTAATGCTGGATGTTCCGGATGCTCTGGTGGTGGTGGCGGTGGCGGTGGCGCCTCTGCCATATACAATGGATCTACAGTTTTGCTGGTGGCAGGAGCTGGTGGTGGTGGAAGTGGTGGCGGACAGTTTAGCAGTGGCGCTATCGGTGGTGGCGGTGGACAAAATGGTAATGTATCACCTGGTTCTTGTTCTTCTCCTGGAATAGCGGGAGCGAGTGCCAGCGGCAATGGAGGTCCGGGAGCAAATAAAGGAGGAGATGGCGGCGGCGGCGGAGCTGGTGGTGGTGGATATAACGGAGGTACTGGCGGCGGTGTGGCTGGTGGTTGTGATTGTGGCGCTTGTGGCGGAGGCGGAGGGAATAGTTTCTCAACAGGAATCAATACAATTTTCATAAACGGAAACGGACAAACTGGAGCCAACAACACAGATCTTGATCTTCCTCCCGGAACTGTAAATGGAGGAAATGGTTCTACAAAAGGTGGAGATGGATTTGTCCAATTAATATTCAATGGCTCTCCGGTTGTGGCTTTTGGCTTTACAAAAGTGTGTAATCATAACGCCACTCAATTCACTGACAGTACAACAAATTCGACAGGAAGCATTGTATCAAGAACCTGGGATTTTGGTGATAGCAGCCCTTTAAGTACCACTCAAAACCCATCTCATACCTACGCCAGCGGCGGAAGCTATAACGTTACATTGATTGAAAACAATAGCGTTGGATGTGCTGATACGATTACAAAAGTGGTACAGGTTTATTATAACCCAATAGCTGTTTTCACACAGAATGATGTCTGTTTTGGTGATTCAATGCTCTTTACAAATAATTCTACTATTAACAGTTCAACCTCAATAACAAGTAATTTATGGGATTTTGGCGATGGCGGATCCACAAGTAGCTTACAAAGCCCCTCTCATTATTACTTCCCACCGGGAACTTACACCGCTTCATTATTAACCACGAGTGCAGATGGTTGCAAGGATACAGCAACTATTTCTGTAAATACGTTTGATACTCCCAAGTCTTCATTCATATTCAGCAACACGTGCTTGTTTGATTCTGCAAAATTCACAAACACTTCGCTCAGCCCGGCGATGGGTAGCATTGCAAGTTGGTCCTGGGACTTCGGTGATAGCACTCCTTTAAACACCTCTGTTTGGAGTTTAAGTCACATTTTCTCGGCTCCGGGGAATTACCAGATTACTTTGATTACTCACTCATCTAATCTCGGCTGCCCTGATACTTTCCAAAATACAATTACTGTATTCCCAATGCCTATCGCTGATTTTGATTTTGCCAATGTTTGTTTAAATCAGGCAATAAATTTCAGCGATTCTTCTAAAGTTTCAAGTGGAAGTATTGTTGGCCGATCCTGGAATTTTGGTGATGCTTCTCCGCTAAGTACGCTTCAAAACCCAAGTCATACTTATGCAAGCCCTGGAACTTACAGCGTTTCATTAATTGTTACAACCAACAATAGCTGTAAAGATACTATAGTGCAGAGTGTGGTGGTGCACCCTTTGCCAATAGCGCTTTATAGTTCATCAAATGTTTGTGACGGCACCATCGTGCAGTTCAATAATTTCTCAACCATTGCAGCAACCGACACCATTCAATCCTGGGAATGGGATTTTGGTGATGGAAGCCCGTTTAGCAATACTCCCAGCACTTCTCATCTTTATTCTGCTGCGGGTTCGTATACTGTTCAGTTGTTGATTATTACCAATTTTGGATGTCCCGATTCTATCACTAAAATAAGTGTTGTTAATCCAAACCCTAGTGTTGTATTCACCGCCAGTGATACAGTAGGATGCGAACCATTGTGTGTAAGTTTTCAGAATTTATCTTTTATAGCAACTGGTAATAATGCTGCCATCTTATGGAGTTTTGGTGATAACGGTCCTGTAAGCACTTCACAGAATCCTAATCGCTGTTATATCAATGATTCAGTTTTTGTACCTAATTCTTTTAATGTTATTTTAACAGTTACTTCGGATAGCGGATGTGTTAGCATTCTCCCAAAAAATAATTATATAACCGCGTATGCCAATCCGAATGCAAGTTTCACGGTTCAGCCTATAACAACAACGATTATTGACCCCGTTATTACAGTTACTGATTTTTCCACCGGTACTTATTTTTGGAATTGGAATTATGGCGAAGGTTCGGCTCCTCTCAATACTAGTCTTCAGGCACCTCATACTTATGCAGATACTGGCACTTACCTGATAACATTGATTACCTCCACCCAATATGGATGCGTTGATACCGCTCATGAAACTATTATTGTAGATCCTGAATTTGTATTTTATATCCCAAATGCCTTTTCACCTGATAACGATGGATTAAATGATAGTTTTATTGGCAAAGGGGTTTTCGTTAAAGATTTTAAAATGACTATATTTGATCGTTGGGGAAATTTAATTTTCTTTTCTGATGACAAAAATAAACCCTGGGATGGAAAAGCAAATCACGGAAATGAAATTGCAGAGGCAGATATATACATTTATGTGATTGAGATTAAAGATATTAAAAACAAAAAACACAGCTATAAAGGGACGGTAGGATTGATAAAATAACAGCTCTCCTTTTCTTCTCCACTCTCCATCCTTTATCGGGATAAACTTCGGAGCGGGGAAGAAGCGTAAAAAAACTTCATCTCTCGTGATGCCGGTTTGGCAGAATTACAATGAAGAAGATAAAAGAAAAAATGAGTATCAATCGTCTACCTTCCATTGGGATAGGGGTCAGAAGAGGTATGCTTATTTTTATAGCTATCATCGGCATGTATTCATTCGCGACAGCGCAAACAGAACGGAAACAAATCCTGATAAAACCATTAGAAAACAAGGTTTTTATTAAAGAGCAGGGACAATTCAGCAGAATTGCAAGGGAACTAAAAACACCCTTGCCTGAGCCGGTCCTTTATGGAGTTGAAAATGGTGAGTTTAACGCCTATTTCACAAAAAACGGTATTATATTTCAATTCCCGGAAAGAAGAAATATTGAAGAAAAAGATCGAAAAAAAAAAGAGGGAGAAACAGAAGAGAAAACTGTTGAAACTACCTGGCATACCTCGCAAATGCTATGGCTTAATGCAAACGCTTCTGTAGAACTAATTTCAGAGCAAAAAGTATCAGAATATTACAACTACGGAGGTCTTATAAACGAAAGCACTATCAATTTTGTTCCGGCTTACAAAAAGTTAAGATATGTTAACCTATATCCCGGTGTGGATGCAGAATTTGAGTTATCTGAAGAAGGGGGGATAAAATATAAATTTATTATTCAGCCTAATGTTATTGTTCCGGAGATCGCATTTAAATGGGAGGGTATAAATACGATTAACACAGATGAAAAAGGAGACCTACACATCAGGAGTAAATTCGATCCACTTAGCCTAAACCCCGAGTGGCAGCTTATAGATCATTCACCCAATGCTTTTACTTCATCATCACATATCAATATTCCTGTAAAATACGGTGTTGCCGGCAATATAGTGCAATTTCAGTTTTCATCGCCAACAGTTTCTTCTCCAGAAGGTATTGTTATTGACCCATGGGTTACTAACCCTAATTATCCCGGCTTAAACCGCGCCTATGACATACAGGAAGATTCCATTGGCAATGTTTTTGTTCACGGAAATTATTCCCAAAGCTCCTCCTCAAATTCTTATTACGTGCAAAAATACAATCCACTCGGAGCCTTAGTTTGGACGTATCAAACTTACTCTCAATTTTTGGGAGATATTGCTGTTGATAATCCCGGGAATGTTTACATCATAGGAGGCTATCCTGTCGGGAAAAGGCAAAAACTGGATAGTACGGGTGTTCAGCAATGGGTGTTTGCCGGGTTATGTGAAGAATGGCGACTGGCATTTAATTATTCTAAAACAACCCTTGCTATTTGCGGTTATTTTGTGAATCCGGGTAATAATAATCTTGCAAAACTTGACATGGCAACAGGTGCCATCAGTGACCAAATTGCTTATAGTGAAGAAACCCGGTCCATCTCTACCGATTGTAACGGAGATATGTATTCACTCCATTTACCATCGAGCAATCTCCGCAAAACAAACGCTAATTTTACAACCGGAGGGCTTGCTCCCAGCGGACTTACTTTAATTTATTCCGGTATTGGGTATGCCTATAATCCCGACTATTCCTCTTCCATTTTTCAAGGTTTTAATGGCAATGTTATTCAGGGACCTTATGTATATATCTATGATGGTACCAAACTGAGGAGGTTTAATAAAACTACCTTAAGCCCAATAAATGATGTAATTGTACCCAATGCTGTAAACTATCAATGCAGTGGATTGGCAGCAGACGCCTGTGGTAACATTTATGCCGGAACCACTAACAGCATAGTAAAATATGACTCTGCACTTACATATATTTCAACAATACCTACCACTGGTGCTGTGTATGACATTTTGTTTTCTTCCTATGGGAATATTCTTGCCTGTGGAGAGGGTTTCATTGGCAGTTTTATTACGAATTGTACAGCGCCACTTCCATTAAGCACCACCGCAACTTCAATAAATGCAACCTGTAAAGGAGGAAGTGCAAGCATTGTTGCTGCTGGTGGAATTGTGCCATATACCTATTCATGGCAGCCTGGCGGACAAACAACGGCTACAATTAGCAATTTAACTGCCGGAACATATACATATACAGTAATGGATCTTTTCTGCCATTCGTTTTCGGATACCATTACTGTGCATCAAACGCCACAATTGGATCTTGTTCCTGGGGCAGTTGGTGTGATTTCACCAGGCGTAATCAGCAATGAAAGCTGTCCGAACAGTCTCGATGGTTCAATTACAGTTAGTGTTTCCGGTGGAACGGGATCTTATTCTTTTTCCTGGAATACCAATCCTATCCAAAATACCCAAACAGCCATGGGTCTTTCCGCGGGGATTTACATGGCCACCGTTATGGATGCCGACAGCTGTATGGATACTGTTAGTATTATCATCTCCCGAAAACCTGCTCCAAAAGCCATTTTTGGGAGTATAAAGGAATGCAACGGCACTGCCACACAATTTACCGACAGCTCCACTACAGCATCCGGTACAATAAGCACGTGGGTTTGGGATTTCGGAATTGGCGGTCCACCGGGAAATTATACTCAAAACCCTGCTCCTTTATATGCTAATGCAGGAAATTATACAACTACCTTAATTGTTGAAAATAGTTTTGGTTGCACCGACACTGTTTCAAACCCTGTTCAGGTTTATTATAATCCTGTAGCCGGATTCACTTATAGTGATATTTGTTTGGGTGATACGATGCATTTTACAAATACATCTTCAATTGATTCTTCTACTTCTATTGCATCTTATTTATGGTCATTTGGTGATAATAGTCCAACCAGCAGTTTAAAAAATCCGAATCACTATTATTCTGTGGCAGGAACATATTCTGTTTTATTAGTAGTCACTACCATTGATAGTTGTACTGACATGAAAACTTTATCTGTAAGCGCTTTTGATGCACCCTTATCTGCATTTACATTTAGCACCCCCTGTTTATACGACTCCGCAAAATATACAAACACATCACTTAATCCAACTATGGGTAATACAGCTGCCTGGTCATGGAGTTTTGGAGATGGCTCTCCTTTGAATAACACCGATTGGAGTCCCAACCACTTGTATTCCGTCCCAGGGAATTATCAGTTAACACTAATAACATATTCGTCGAACTTAAACTGCTCCGATACCTTACACTCAACAATTACAGTATTCCCAATGCCTATTGCCAATTTTGGTTTTTCGAATGTGTGTTTAAATCAAACCATGATTTTTAACGATTTATCAAATGTTTCCAGCGGAAGCATTACAAGTTGGTCATGGAACTTTGGTGACGGCTCAGCATTAAGTAGTATTCAAAACCAGGGTCACACCTATACATTCCCGGGATCATACCTGGTTACTTTAGTTGCCAACACCGCCAATAGCTGTAAAGACACGATATCAAAAAGTGTGGTAGTATATCCTTTACCTGTTGCACAATTTAGTACATCAAATGTTTGTGATGGGAGCATTGCTTCCTTTACTGATTATTCAACTATTATTTCAACAGATACCATTCAATCCTGGTCATGGAATTTTGGAGATGGAAGTCCTGTTTTCAATAATCCAAACGCCACTCATTTATTTGCAGGAAATGGCTCGTATCCTGTTCAATTATTGGTTATTTCCAATTTTGGATGCAGGGATTCTATCAGCAAAATAATTATCGTAAACCCTAATCCAGATGTGAGTTTCACAGCAAATGACACTATAGGTTGTGAACTTTTATGCATTAATTTTCAAAATTTATCTTCTATTGCATCAGGGACAAATGCGGCCTTGCAATGGAATTTTGGCGATAATAGTTCAATCGGCAATTCCCAGAGTCCAAATCACTGTTACATCAATGACTCCATATTTTTGCCAAATTATTTCATCATTAACTTAACAGTTACCTCTGATAGCGGCTGTATCAGCTCATTATCAAAAAATAATTACATTACTGTGTATCCTAATCCAAATGCCAGTTTTACCGTTCAACCTCAAACAGCATTTATTACCGACCCTGTTATTTCGATTACAGATTTATCAACAGGAACAAATTTTTGGAATTGGAATTTTGGCGATCTTACAACATCTGCTATTAATACACCTATACCTCATACATATGCAGATACAGGTGCATATATAATAACTTTGCTTGCCACCACTCAATATGGTTGCACAGACTCTGCTTACCAAACCATTATCATTGACCCTGATTTTTTATTTTATATTCCCAATTCATTTACTCCTGATGGCGATGGAATAAATGATAATTTTAATGGAATGGGAATATTTATCAGTAGCTATGAAATGTCGATATTTGATCGTTGGGGAAACTTAATTTTCTTTACTGATGACGTTAACAAACCATGGTGTGGCACGGCAAATCACGGAAATGAATTAGCTCAGGCGGATGTTTATATTTATTCAATTCATGTAATCGATTTTAAAAGGCGTAAGCATAATTACAAAGGAATTGTAACTTTGTTGAAGTAAAATATGTAAATTCAAAAGATTTATTAGCAGATCGATTCAGAGAATTCTCCGGATTTTCTACGAATGAAATAATTTATAAAAAAGTAAAAACTGAAAAACAATAACACTTACACAATGAAAAACATACTAATAAATGCATAACTTAGACGACATATATTTTATTTATGCTATTGAATACAATGTATTCCATAAGACTAATGTCGTCTAAGCTATGAAACCATTAGTAATACTCGTATTGACTGCTTGTATCCTTTTAGGAACAATCACATGGGGACAAAATTCAATTAATCAACTGGCAAATAAAAGTCAAAGCCGGCAGCTTAAAAGTGCCCCTTCCAGTGAAGAAAATGAAAGCAAACAACTTTTTAACAGACTTCCGCTTTCTTATACACCGGATGTAAAAAAGGATATCCGCGACGCGGTTTTTCTTGAAATCAACTATAATGAACTAACACGAATTAATAAAACAAAATCTTCTTTGTTGAATTTAACAATCCCTGTTTCTGCAAACAATGAAGTGACTTTTGCACTACATGACGTACAAATATTAACCGACAATTTCTCTATTATCACCGGTAATAATGAAAAAGTAAATTATACTCCCGGATTATATTATCAGGGAACTGTTCCAGGGGTAAGTCCTTCATTAGTAGCATTCAGCATGTTCGAAAGTTCAATAATGGCGGTATTTTCATACAACAACGCAAATTATGTATTAGGGGTATGGAATGATAAATCCAATGTCAATAAAAATATTTACATTTTATATAAAGACAGCGATGTGTTGTACGCCCGTGATTTTAAATGTGGTGTGGACGAGATGCCTAAAACCTTATCCGGCAACGGAGATCCAGGTCAATTATTAAGCAATCAATGTATTAAAGTATATTTTGAATGTGATTATCAAATGTTCCTTGATAAGGGAAGTGTAATAAATGTAGGGAATTACGTTACGGGAATGTTTAATGTTGTGGAGGCACTATATAATGTTGAAATCATAAATACAGAAATATCGGAAATATATGTGTGGTCAACAACTGATCCCTACGTTTCTTATACGACTTCGACAGATTTGCTCAACAATTTTCAAACTACACGAACCACATTTAATGGTACAGTAGCACATCTACTAACCACCAGAAATATTGGTGTTGGGGGATTGGCTTATCTGGATATATTGTGTACTCCTGCAAATGCTTATGGAATGAGCAATATTGACAACACATATGATCCATACCCAAATTATTGCTGGACATCAGAGGTTGTTACTCATGAATTAGGTCATAATTTCGGCTCTCACCATACGCATTGGTGTGGATGGCCGGGTGGGCCTATAGACAACTGTGTAGCTGTTGATGATGGGCCGTGTTCTCCAGGACCAACTCCTACAAATGGGGGAACCATTATGAGTTATTGTCATCTTTCCAGCGTTGGCATATTACTTACCAATGGTTTTGGATCATTACCAGGTAATTATATCAGGACTCAGTATAATGCAGCATCCTGTTTAACGGCTTGCGCCAACCTTCCAACCGCTGATTTTAGCGCATCTCCTGTGATCAGCTGTTCTGCCCCTCAAATAGTTAATTTTACTGATCTGAGCCTTGGTTTGCCTCTTTCATGGGCCTGGGATATTGACAATAATGGCACTACCGATTATACAACTCAAAACCCGACGCATACTTATTCCACTGCCGGAACATATAGCGTAAAGCTCACGACGACCAATGCCAACGGAAACAATACAATTACAAAAACAAATTATGTAATTGTAGGAGGCGCTACCTTGCCTTTCATAGAAGATTTTGAAAATACAACATTCCCTCCTTTAGGTTGGTCGGTAACACAAAGCCCACCACCGAATGATATTATTACATGGTATAGAAATACATCAGCTGCAGGGAACGGCGCAAGTACCGGCTGTGCATTTATAACTAATTATTATACTAATTTTAATTATGCATCAACCGGAGGAGAAAAGGATAATCTCATCAGTAAACCGGTAAGTTTAGTTGGTGTCAGCAGCCCATCCATGACCTTTAAGGTGGCCTATAAGAATTACCAGAATCCTGCTAATTATGATACCTTAAGAGTGTATGTTTCTACAAATTGCGGTGTAAGTTATGGTGCACCGGTTTATGTAAAAGGAGGCACCGTTCTTGCCACTTCCGGATCAACTGCAACAGAGTTTACTCCTACCATTGCCGGAGACTGGCGAACAGAAACAGTTTCTTTAACCTCTTTTGTTGGCAGCAATATTATTGTCAAGTTTGAAAGTACCAATCACGTTGGGAATGACATCTATATTGATGATATTAATATTACAGGAGTTGTTTCGAGTGCTCCCAATGCAAATTTCCTGGCAAGCGATACCATTGTTTGTGTTGGGCAATGCATAAGTCTCACAGACCAAAGCACCAACTCTCCAACTTCATGGGCCTGGACTTTCACAGGAGCAGCAACCACTTCTTCGACTCTTCAAAACCCAACCAACATTTGTTATAATACGCCGGGAACCTATGGTATTACTTTGGTTGCAACAAATGGCATAGGACCTAACACAGAAACAAAAACCAATTATATTACTGTCGGCAATGTTGCTCCTGTTGTAACGACATCTATTACCTCTGGTTCAAATCCAACTTGCACGGGGCAATCATTGACCTTCACAGCTGTACCAACCAATGGAGGGACAACACCTGCCTACCAATGGAAAGTTGACGGATCAGCTGTGGGAACAAACAGTGCAACATTTACGTCTTCTACATTAACGAACGGGCAGGTAGTTACCTGTGTGATGACCTCTAACCTGAGTTGTGCAAGCCCCACAACAGCAACATCTACTGCAATAACAATAACATCAGCAGGCAGCGTTGTTCCGGCGGTAGTTACTTCTATTACAACAGGTACGAATCCAACCTGTACGGGGCAATCTCTATCATTCACGGCAGTACCAACCAATGGAGGCACAACACCAAGCTACCAATGGAAAGTAGATGGCTCACCCGTTGGAACCAACAGTACAACGTTTACCACCTCCACTTTAACAAACGGACAAGTTGTTACCTGTGTGATGACCTCCACCTTAAGTTGTGCTAGTCCGGCAACAGATACATCAACTGCAATAACAATAACATCAACCAGTGGTATTGTCCCTGTGGTAAGCACTTCTATTACATCAGGTTCAAACCCGACGTGCGCAGGTCAATCACTGACATTTACAGCAGTGCCAACTAATGGAGGGACAACACCTGCATACCAATGGAATGTAGATGGAACACCCGTTGGAACAAACAGTACAACCTATACCACTTCAACACTAACAACCGGACAGATAGTAACCTGTGTGATGACTTCCAACCTGGGTTGTGCAAGTCCGACAACAGCAACCTCAACAGCAATTACGATAACATTAACCGGATCTGTAGCTCCATCCGTATCTATTGCAGTTACATCCGGATCTAACCCTACCTGCGCAGGAGCATCAATAACATTCACCGCTACACCAAGCGGTGGTGGATCAACACCAGTTTATCAATGGAAAGTGGACGGCTCTAATATTGGAACAAATAGTGCAACATTTATCACCTCTTCACTAACAAACGGACAATCCGTTACCTGTGTGATGACTTCCAACTTAAGTTGCGCAAGCCCAACAACAGCAACTTCCACGGCTATAATAATAACAACGAACAGCGCTAATACGCCTTCTGTTTTAGTGGCTTTGACATCAGGATCAAATCCAACCTGCGGAGGACTTCCACTAACATTCACCGCTACACCAACCAATGGAGGGACTACCCCTGTTTACCAATGGAAAATAAATGGGGGGAATGTGGGAACAGGAGGTGCAACTTATACATCCTCAACGTTAACTGATGGTCAGGTGATAACATGTTTAGTAACATCTAACGAAGCCTGTGCAAACCCTACAACGGTTTCAAGTGCAGGAATAACGATTGCTGTAACTCCTGCACCTACCATAAATTATATTGCGGATAAAAACGTGTGTGGAGGGGATATTGGTGCAAGCAGTTTTTCAAGCACCCCATCCGGCGCATCCTATACCTGGACGAACTCAAATACGGCAATTGGTTTAGCAGCAAGTGGAACGGGAAATGTACCTGCTTTCACTGCAGTTAACTCAACAAGTTCTGCCATCACTGCTACCATAACGGTAACACCTACTATTAATGGAGCTTGTGTTGGAACACCTTCATCATACACTATTACTGTAAATCCAACACCTGCTATTACACAATCAGGATCTGTATTAACATGCAGTTCATCCTCCTCTTACCAATGGTATTGGTTTGGTCAACCAGTAATAGGCGCCACCAGTCAAACATACACTCCTACTCAAAACGGAGACTATAATGTTCTGGTTGCCGGAAATGCTTGTCCTTCCGGTGTTGTTACAGTTACTAACACAGGTATCGGGCAAATAAACAATAACAATTTCTTCACCATTTACCCGAACCCGAATGATGGAAACTTTACTATTTCATTTGATGTGACTAAAAAAGCAAACTATACACTTGAGTTTATAAATGCGTTGGGAGCCTTGGTGTATGAAGAAACTTTAATAGATTTTAATGGAACCTATGCAAAGCAAATGGATCTTACAAAATATGGGAAAGGAATGTATTTGATAAGTTTAAGCAATGCCGGAATGGAAACCATTAAAAAGGTGATTGTTTATTAATTTATTTTCGACATTAATTTTTCTGAATTTAGTAACCTGAGTTCGATTTATAAAATAAAATTAATTTGTCAAAAGCACTATTATTTGGGCGTTTCCCTTTCTTAAAAAAGAAAGGGTCGGGCTTTACGCTTCAATCTTTTCTAAAAAGAAAAGGATTTTCGCTTCAATCCCTAACGCAGAAATACAATTAAATTGAATTTGCCCGTATTTATTGAGCTTTAGCCCAAATTAATAATCGAACTCAGGTTAGTAAGGAAAATTCAAATCTGGTGGGAGACGCTGGACTACGGTGAAAATTCAAAAAATTTTTTTTCACCACAAAGCTCTTGACGTTTACAGACAAAGAAGAGGAAGACGCATTATCAAATTTCCAAAATAATACACGCCTGTTCCGAAACCATTTGTTCGGCACGCTTTTTAGAGAAATGCTGGGCGGTGCCAACTATTTCATTTTCGACTATAAGCTGAATAACGAATTGTTTATCTGATGCCGTTCCGGCCTCATTAACGACCTCAAAACGAAAATCTTTTTTTTCTTTTTGGACCCATTCAATAAATTTACTCTTGAAATCTATTTCTTTAGTTTCCACTTCATCCATATCAATGTGAACATTAATGATACGTTTAAGAATAAAAATCTGAGCTGCTTTATACCCTTTATCCAGATAAATAGCCCCGATTAATGCTTCATATGCATCACCACTGATGGAGCTCGGCTGAGAAGATTTAAAACGTCCGTTATCGACTTCAATAAACTTATTTAATCCTAAATGGATAGCAATATGATTGTGTTTAGCCCTGCTCACCATTTTTGAACGCATCTTGGTTAAAAAGCCTTCATCTTTGAAAGGAAATTTTTTGAAAAGGTAATCTGCCACTACGCTTCCGATTATTGAATCACCGAGAAATTCAAGACGTTCATTGCTATCTTTTACTCCTACTTTAATCAGCTGCGCAGCTGAACTGTGACGGAAAGCTAATTTATATAACGCTATATTACCCGGGTAAAAACCAAGTATTCTAAACAGTGATTCGTAAAGTATTTTGTCGGGGGAAAGGTAGACTCTTAAAGGTTTCATTAAGTAGTAAGTATCAAGTTGTAAGTATCAAGTATCAAGTAGTAAGTATCAAGACCCAAATAACATCCTGATACCTGATAATTTATACCGATACTTTCCCGATACTTTATACTTTATACCTGATACCTGATACCTGATACCTGATACTTTATACCTGATACTTCTTAACAATAACAGACGCATTATGTCCGCCAAATCCGAAAGTATTACTTAATGCAGCATTAACAACACGTTTTTGTGCTTTGTGGAATGTAAAGTTAAGTTTGCTGTCTAAAGCAGGATCATCGGTAAAGTGATTGATAGTAGGAGGCACGATATCATTTTTTACTGCAAGCACACAGGCGATTGCTTCAATAGCACCGGCAGCACCCAATAAATGCCCTGTCATTGATTTTGTTGAGCTTATATTTAGTTTGTAAGCATGTTCTCCAAAAACCTTAAGTATGGCAATTGTTTCAGCCACATCGCCAAGAGGTGTAGAAGTACCATGAACATTGACATAATCAATCTGCTCAGGTATCATACCTGCATCCTGCAAAACGTTACGCATTACATTTATGGCGCCGAAACCTTCAGGATGTGGTGCTGTAATATGGTTTGCATCAGCAGTCAAACCTCCACCTGCAACTTCTGCGTATATTTTGGCTCCACGTTTTAAAGCGTGTTCCAGTTCTTCCAGTATTAAACATCCTGCGCCTTCTCCAAGCACAAAACCATCACGATCCACATCAAAAGGACGGGAAGCTGTTTCCGGAGAGTCGTTTCGGGTAGAAAGTGCGTGTAATGCATTAAAGCCACCTACACCGGCTTCACAAATAGCCGCTTCGGAACCTCCTGCGACAATAATATCAGCTTTACCTAATTTAATATAAACGGCAGCGTCAATGATAGAATTGGTAGAGGAAGCACAGGCAGAGACGGTAGTAAAATTGGGTCCACGCATGCCAAACATGATGGAAATATGTCCCGAACAAATATCGGCAATCATTTTAGGAATAAAAAAAGGATTGAAACGAGGAGTTCCGTCACCTTTGGCAAAATTCAAACACTCTTCCTGGAATGTCTGTAAACCACCAATTCCTGTGCCCCAGATAACCCCCGCTCTATCCGGATCAAAGGCATTTGCTCCATCTAACCCGGCATCACGAACAGCTTGTATGGCCGAACAAACGCCAAATTGAGAAAAAGGATCCATTTTACGGGCCTCTTTGCGATCCAAATATTCTTCCACACTAAAGCCTTTTACTTCGCAGGCAAATCGTGTTTTGAATTTAGAAGCATCAAAACGGGTAATAGGTACTGCTCCGCTAACACCAGCTGTGAGGTTGTTCCAGTAATCTGTAACATTATTACCAAGCGGTGTAATAGCACCAAGTCCAGTAACTACTACTCGTCTTAAATTCATACAATAAGTCGTTTCAGGAATTATTTTGTATTTGCCTCAATGTAGGAAATAGCATCACCAACGGTAGCAATTTTCTCAGCTTGATCGTCAGGGATAGCAATATTAAATTCTTTTTCAAACTCCATAATCAATTCTACAGTATCTAATGAGTCTGCTCCCAAATCATTTGTAAAGCTAGCTGTAGGCGTTACTTCTTTTTCGTCAACACCTAATTTATCAACGATAATAGCCTTTACTTTTGTTGCAATTTCTGACATTTTTTTAAACGTTTTAAGGTTAATTAGGGTGCAAAGATATAGTTATGTGTACAATAACAAAAAAAATAATTTAAAAATGCCCATTTTTATATTTTTTTAACATTTACAGACCTGTATATCAGTTGATTATAAATTTAAGGCGCAAGTCTAAAAATAAACATAAAAAGGGAAGACTGGAATTATATCAATAATATTACATCTGTCGGGAATTCGTAGATTTGTAAAAAAATGTTGATTATACCCAATGAAAAACATAGCAATTTTTGCTTCCGGAGAAGGCAGCAATACTCAAAACATTATTGAAAACTTTAGATCACCTGATGTTGGGATAAAAGTTGCATTGGTAATTTCAAATAATCCAAAAGCAAATGTGCTGAATCGCGCAAAAGAAGCGGGTATTCCCACCCTCCTTGTTGACCGCAATTCATTTTACAACAGTTCTGAAACCGAAGAACAATTATTATCTGCAAAAATTGATTTAATAGTACTTGCGGGTTTTTTATGGAAGATTCCTGAAAATCTGATTAAAAGATTCCCCGACAAAATCATCAATATTCATCCTGCCTTATTACCGAAATATGGTGGAAAGGGGATGTACGGAATGAACGTGCATAAAGCTGTTGTGGAAGCGAAAGAAAAACAAAGCGGAATCAGTATCCATTTTGTAAATGAAGAATATGATGAAGGCCAATTAATTGCGCAACACTTTTGCTCGATTGAGCCATCAGATACTCCTGAAATGCTAGCGCACAAAATTCATCAATTGGAATATGACTTTTTCCCGAAAACTATTTTTGACTTGCTGAATAATTGATTCCCGGCAAGGGTTACTATAAATTCACATCTAATCGCTTATAATAAAACAGCATAATAATGATAAATGAAATGGAGAAACCCATTCCTATGTAATTTATATCATTAATAAGAATAAGAATTATTTCTTTAATAAAAAAAGCAATAATAAACAAACTCACGCCCCAGCGTTTCATGTGCCATACCCCAATATAAGAGATAAAACTAACAGCAACAATTAACCCAAAAAGCGCAGGATACCAATCGCCAAGTTTTTTTATAGTTGGAGAAAACACGGCAGGAAAGCTGAATACAATCCAAATAAATCCTGCAATACAAACTAGAGAAAGTAATTTGGGGCGTTTTCTGATGATGGATTCCATTGGGTTATAAATTTGTTAATTCGCCCGAATAGCCTCTACCGGGTCGAGTTGTGATGCGCTATACGCAGGAATGAATCCTGAAACCACCCCAATTAAAATGGAGATAGTAAATCCCAAAATAATATTTGATTTACTCAATGTGATTTCCATACCGAATGAGTCACCTGCAAACAGGGTGATGGCGAAGACAACCAACAAGCCTACGATACCTCCTATCAAAGACAAAAACACGGATTCAAATAAAAACTGCAATAAAATAAAATAATTTTTTGCTCCCAATGATTTTTGAATACCGATAATATTAGTCCGTTCTTTCACCGACACAAACATGATATTGGCAATTCCAAAACCTCCTACCAGAATTGAAAAACCTCCAATAATCCAACCTGCCAAACCGACAATATCAAACAAACCATCAAACTCTTTTGAGATTAAGCTGGTTTGGTTCAATGCAAAATTATCTTCCACCAAAGGCTTTAACTTATGCATCGAACGCATCAATCCGGTGAGTTCAGCTATTAATTCATCATTACTGATGCCTGTTTTTGCCCTTACCATTATTTGTGGCTGCAAATCTTCATCTCCAACGTCAATCAAACTACGGGCATAGTTGACAGGAACAAGAACCTGAGTATCCGGGGTACCTCCCAAAATACTTTCCCCTTCTTTTTTAAAAACCCCAATCACCGTTACTCTGGCACCATTTAATTTTATTACTTGCCCCAAAGGGTCTTCTGTGGGGAACAAAGCTTTCGCGAGCACATCGCCAATAACAGCCACAGGGCGACCGGAAGAGGATTCAATTTCAGTAAAATACCGGCCATCTGCTATCTCAAAATTCTTTACTTTTTCATATTGATGGGAAGCACAAATAATGGTAACATTTTCAATGCTATTGCTTTTATGTTTGATGGTTATCTGAGTGCTGACCAGAAATGCCGCAGATTGCGCGCCATTGCATTTTTGCAGAATTTCATCCAGCTCCTTGTATTGCGGCAAAGGACGATTCATGTATTTCCACCAGGGATAAGTTCCTTCAAAAGTCCATGGCCACTTTTCAACAAAAACAACATCATCGCCTAGACTCTGCACACTTTTCCTAAGATTTTGCTCCAGCGAATCAACCACGGTAAATACCGTTATTATGGCAAAAATACCAATGGTAATCCCTAATAAAGAAAGAAAGGTCCGTAATTTATTTACCGCTAAAGCATTAACAGCAAACAAAATACTTTCCTTAAACAAACCGAAAAAAATCATTTTAGAATGATATTTATTAATGGGCAAATGTACCGTTAATAATTTTAGATTTTTTGAATATTGGATTTTTTTGTTGGATAAATCAAAGGAATTAAACAGCATCACTCTGGTTCAATTTTGCCGCAGATTACACAGATAATTTTTTTAAAAAATAAATTATGTTTAATCCTTTGAATTCCTCAAGACTCTGCCTCGGGGGTATTCATTTTATGGAACCAGAAAACTGTGTAATCTGTTATTCATGGCAAAAATTATTGACAACGTTTTACAATTCAATAAATCAATAACAATTTTTATATCTTTGCCAAAATGAATACGGCATACCTGATATTAGGGGGAAACAAAGGCAACAGGCTGCAAAACCTGGAAGATGCGCTTCAATTAATTACGGATAATGCCGGAATAATTGCAAAAAAATCAGCTGTTTATGTTACATCGGCATGGGGCAATACCAATCAGCCAGATTTTTTAAATCAGGTTATCTGTCTTCAAACACTATTGTTGCCGCCTGAATTACTAAAAAAAACAATAGCCATCGAACAAAAATTAGGTCGTATACGAAGTGAAAAAAAATGGATGGAACGAACTATGGATATTGATATTTTGTTTTATAATGATGCTGTTATCAACACCATTGATTTAAAAATACCACACCCTTTGATTCAGGAACGTAAATTCGTATTGATTCCGATGGCACAAGTGGCGCCAATGTTGGTTCATCCGGTATTAAAAAAAAACATTAAAACATTACTTTCAGAATGTCATGATAATTTAGAAGTTAGAAAATTGAAAAGTTCGAAAGCCGGACTTTAAACTTTATACCTTTGCAAACTACTTTACAAAAAGTAATTGGAACGCTGATAACGCAGACGGCATACTGCCTGTGGCAGGATGAGCGAGACAGTGCGAAAGCTGATGAACACAGATAAAATAAAATCTTTTTTAGCCATAAATTTATGCTGAAAAACAGATAAAAATCCTTTTGAATCATAACAATCAGCGTTATCAGCGTTCCATATTTTTTAAAGTATAGCAGCAAAATAGCAAAAAGTGTATCGTAGTTTTATAAATTGAACTTTAAATTAAATAAAAAGAACTTTGAGTGTTTATAATTTTATAGCTATTGAAGGGAATATCGGGGCAGGTAAAACTACACTTGCAAAAAAACTTGCCGCTGATTTTAATGCCCGCTTGATTTTAGAGCAATTTGCAGATAATCCTTTTTTACCAAAATTTTACAAGGATCCTGAAAAACATGCTTTCCCTCTTGAACTTTCATTTTTGGCCGAAAGGTATCAACAATTGAAGAATGAGCTCAACAGGCAAGACCTATTCCAACCTGGTATTGTTTCAGATTATTATTTTTTAAAATCCCTGATATTTGCCAAAGCTAATTTAGGAATTGACGAATTTGGGCTATATTCCAAACTTTTTCATATCATCAACGGTTCGTTGCCCAAACCTGATTTGTTTGTCTATCTCTATCATGATGTTGAACGCTTGCAGGAAAACATCAAAAAACGCGGAAGAAGTTATGAGCAAAAAATCCCCGATGATTACCTGATAAAGATACAAACCACCTATTTCGACTTTATAAAACAATTAAAAGATTTACGTGTTTTGGTGGTAGATGTAAACAAAATTGATTTTGCGAACAAAATTGAAGACTATAATCAAATGATAAAAATCATTAATCAGCCTTACAACCAAGGTATAACAAGGATAACGGCATAAATAATTTATAGTTTGTTTTCTGTTTTAAAATTAATTGAATTTTAATCTCATAAAAAACCAAATTAGTTGAATTTTTAATTATTTTTGCGCCACCAATTGAAAATTTCACTGAAAAAATATTCCTAAAGAACAAAATAAAATGAAAAATAAATCATTACAAACACTTGGTTTAGCATTAATTGCCACTGTCGGGTTCACTTCTTGCGATGGGCTTGCCAAATTAGTTAAAAACGCCGACAAAATCACTTACGTAGTAACTCCAGACCCTATGGAAATGAATAACGATAGCGTTTCTGTAAGTATTAACGGAACATACCCTGAGAAAATATTTCCTAAAAAGGCTGTTGTAACAACTATACCTGTAATTAAATTCAATGGTGGTGAAAAAGCATTTAAACCGGTTGTATTGATAGGAGAAAAAGTAGAAGGAGCCGGACAGAAAATTACTAATGTTAAAGGCGGCAGTTTCTCTTACAAATCCGAAAAAATTGCCTATACGCCAGAAATGAAGGTTGCCACTTTGGAGGTACGAGTAGCCGGACAGGTTAAGAAAAAAGTAAAAGATTTACCTGCAAAAAAAGTTGCTGATGGAACAATAGCTACTTCTTTGTTGGTAAAAAATGATGAAAAAGCTTTAATGGCGAAAGATAATTTCATAAAAACCATTCCACGCTCACAAACAGCAAACATTTTCTTTGTGGTAAATGAATCTCAGGTTCGTACGGCCGAAATGACCAGCAATGAAATGAAAGCATTTAAAGACTTTATAATTAACGGTATCACAAAATCATTTGCTTTCAAAAACATGAATATTTCGGCATACGCTTCACCGGATGGCGAATTAACTTTAAATAGCAACCTTGCAGAAAATCGTGCTAAAGAGGCTACTAAAGCAATGATGTCAATGTTCAAAGATAAAAAAATGAAACTGGATATGGCTACTGCAGAAACATTTTACAATAAAGTAACTACAGCCGAGGATTGGGATGGTTTCAAAAAAGCAATGGAGGCTTCTACTATTGCCGACAAAGAATTAATTTTACGCGTTTTAACGATGTACCCTGACGGAGATACACGCGAAAAAGAAATTAAAAATTTATCAAAAACATACACAGAAGTAGCTGATAAAATTTTACCAAAATTGCGCAGAGCTGTCCTCACGCTTAATGCAGACGAAAAAAGCCGCACAGATGAACAAATTAAAGCATTGGCAGCCATATCCGCCGACAGCTTATCCGTAGAAGAAATCCTTTACGCTGCCACTTTAACAACTGATATAAATGCTAAATTGGATATCTACAAAAAAGCAGAAGCAAAATATCCTAACGACTGGAGAACATCCAATAATGTTGGATATATTTATTTAATGCAAAATAAATTAAACGACGCTGAAACTCATTTAAAAAAAGCTAACGCACTATCAGCTCATAATGCTATTATCGAAAACAACCTTGGTATTGTTGCACATTGGAAAGGCGATCGCGCTGGAGCAATGACGCTATATAAATCAGCTGCAAGTCCTGAAGCAACTTACAATATGGGAATTATCGAGATACAAAATGGCAACTATGCAGCTGCTGTTTCTGATTTTGGCAGTTATAACACCTTCAACTCTGCTTTAGCAAAATTGATGAACAAAAATACTGAAGGCGCGATGTCAACACTTGATAGTTCAACTGAAAAAGATGCCGCTCTCTCTTTTTACTTAAAAGCAATTGCCGGTGCCCGCCAAAACAAAGCCGACGTATTGACTAATAATTTAAAAGCTGCTATTCAAAAAGATGCTTCATTCAAAGCAATGGCAAAAGATGATGCCGAATTTATTAAATTCCGCGATAATGCTGATTTTAAAGCAATGGTGAACTAAAAACAAAATTCATTTAAACATAAAAAATCCCGTTCTGCAAGATTTGCAAGACGGGATTTTTTTTATTTTGTATAAAATTAAAAACATATAAAAACACGAAAAATCTTACATATGATATTTTTTTTTGCATTATGATTTTAGTATTCTTTTTTACTTGCTGACATTTGTAACAGGTAAAGAATAATAAAATAAATCAGAATGAAAACGATAAAAAATATTTGCTTGTTGATTGTAGCTTCACTGCTGTTTTCTACATCATGTTTTTCACAGGATTCACAAAAAGCCCGTTTTAGTGGTATCAGAATAATCCCCATGGTTAATCCTGTTGCAATACTGAAAATACACAATTGCCCCTTTACTCCTGCAGCTCCAAAAGCAACTGTTTTACCTGTTGAGAATAAAATAATAAATCAAAATAATTCAGAGAATTCCGGCATAGATTTACCAGCTACCAATAATTTTAGCACCGTAAATAACTTATCTGAATATGCAAGATTGCAAGAAAACACAGATTTGTCCGCTAATACAATCGCAATAAAATAACCCACCTGTAATAGTTGCATACGAGCGAATTTCCGATCACCACAGTTTTCTTCTTAAAGAAATAACAGCGAATAAACAAAGGAAGGAGTAAGTTTTACACGAAGTATTACGACGAAGGATATGTTGCAATATAGCCCATTTTAAAGACAATAGCCAGAATGATAAACAAACATATCATAGCAGCTGCTAAGCCATAGGTAAGGTTTTTATATAACTTCCTCTCCCCTTCTAACTTCAAACTTTTAATAATATTAAAAATGACACGTTCCGAACGAAGAAACGAGCTTTCGCTTTTTACGATATAATCGAAAGCTCCATATTTCATGATGTTTACAGCCACCTGAATTTTATCCTGCCCACTAAACATGATAACTTCTGTTTCCGGTTTCTTCTCTTTTATCTTTTTTAGAACATCAATACCATTCATTGCATTTGGTAAATCAAAATTATAGTCAAGAAAAATGATTTGAGGGTTCAGATCAAGGTTTTTAAGGCATTCTTCACCTGAATTAAAAACATGTAACGTAAATGCCGGAAACTTACTCAGATGATCTTTCAACATCATGGATTGCGTTGCATCATCATCAACAATAAAAATAGTATTAACTTTTGACATTTTGCTATGGATTAATTCATTATGGGTAAAAAATTAAAATAACCAGATTATACCTTAAAATTACAAATTTAATTGATACCAAGATTTTACTTTAACAAAGAAAACATTTTTTTACATTATCCACATACTGTGGTTGTTATTTTCCCATACCATCACCGCTCTCCTGCAAAAAATGCAAAGAAAACGTTTTAGATATTATTTGCAGCACCTCGTAAAAATTATTTATTTAAAATCAAGCGTTTTGTTACTACCGATGATTTTGTTTTCACCTCAATAAAATAAACTCCATTTTTATTGTTTGACAAATCAAAGTCCACTTTCCCGCCATATCCGGATTTCATATCTGCCGACTTCACCATTTGTCCGAGTGTATTGAAAATATTTATTTTTATATTCGAATCTCTGTTCAGGCCTATCATTACAGAAATTGTACCACTTGACGGGTTAGGATAAATAGAGAAATCGTCAATATCTATAGAGTGATCGATAGCCGTTGTAATCGGACATAACACTGGAGTTATATAAAGAGAAATGTCAATTCCCCAGTCGGCATCAATTGAATACCATGACCCGCCATATTTTTCCCAAGCAGTTCCTGGTGCAGGCGTATTACCTATACGGTTAGAAATAATACCAACGGTATCACCATTTACATAAGGATTAGAGAATTCCACTCCTACAAAGAAATCGCCGGAAACAGCCACAGGAGATAAAAATGGTACATAAGCCAACCCTGGAAAGTTTCCTGTACTTGGTATTGAATTTAATAGGAGATTTTTTGTTGCCAGGGCGGTTGCTCCTGGTGAGCTACCTGTTCCTGAAGAATTCCAAACTTTTACTTTTACATTTGAAGCAGCGTTTGCATAGGAATATTGATAAAAATAAACATATGCTCCATATATCAGGTTACCCGCAGTGTAAGTTGAACTTGAGAATTTTTCAGCTTTTGCTTCATCTGCGTACCCATTCATTCCGGTAACGTACCCCCAGTTACTAGTATTATAAATGGCTAAAGTATCATCTGAAGTAATATTAAGAAGGGTATCGCATCCTCCACCCGGATTTCCGGCAACCACAGTAATACAACTTGAACTGGTGGAAGTATTGCTGCCCGCAGTATTTGTAGCGGTTAATGCTACAGAATAAGTCCCTGTATTAGCAAAAGTAACTTTTGGATTTTCTGAAGTGGAAGTAGTGCTGTTTACATAACTTACACCCGTTGATGGGGCGATTGACCAGGACCATGATGTTGGGGAATTTGTAGTAGTACTTGTGAATGATACCGTTGCGTTTTGAGAAACACTGCTATTGCAACCTGTGAAAGAAGCAACAGGGGTAACCGGAATTAAAGGAGTACAAGCGGTAGCCTGCCAGTTTGTTAATCCATAACGACCATTTGTTAATACGTTATTCATATAAGCCGACTGCATAGTAGTAAACATTACAAAGCAATCGGTATAGTCCATAATGTTTTCATATTGCCATAAGGTGGGTGGTGAACAGGACTGAACAGCACTTGACCCTGAACACCAATAAAAATTCTGGAAAGGCCCTTTGATTGGAGGAGTATCACTAAAACCGTCGTCATTGCTAAGATTGCAGGCATTTGAATTGGTACCAAAGGTATGTTCCAACCCAAGGTAATGTCCCATCTCATGAGATATTGATTTGGATATGGTTAAATCAGCCGTTCCGGCATTTTCAAAAACGCCCATATTGTAATCTAAAACAATACCGTCAATCATTATTCCGCCCTGAATATTAGGAAGAGTGCTCTGGCTGGTTGTCCCTAAATATGCATATCCGACAGTACAGCCTGTTGAACAAAGATTCATATTATTAGTAATATCACAAAGCCAGATATTTACATATTTTAAATGGTTCCACCCCAAACTGCCATTAGCAGTTGTTTTCATTGCATCTGACCCATTAACACTTGACGAAGAACTTTCGTCAAAATAAGATTGAGTAGTTGTTTTTCTAACAATACCAGTTGTTGCAGCACTATTTTCATCTTTGTTTGCTAAACAAAATTGAATATTGGTATTCGCAATAAGACCTTGAAATGCACTGCGCACTCCGGTGGTCGTGCTTTTGCTGTAATCATCATTTAATCTGGCAATCATGCTGTTGATTACCGCCGTTGATATTTTCGTATTCACCTGAGCTGATGCAGGAATATTAGGATTATAAACGACATGAAAAACAACAGGAATTGTTTTTATCGTTTTATTATTATCTGGTATTGAAGAGGTGTTTTGCTTATTTAATTTTTCCTGTGCATAAACAGCTTCCAGATGATTGTCTGTAATATATTTTTGCATCAGAACATCTGTTGCGCAGGATTTTAAATTTGATTGAGTGGATCCTGTTTGGACAGAACTTTGGCTTGCCCCTAAAGAAACCTTGCTGCTAACTCTTTTGCTGATTGGTGTTCCTTTTGAAATCGGATTCATTTTTAATTGTTGTGCAACACTGTTTGAAAACATAGCTGTGCACAATAAAATAATTGACAGTATAGCTGTTTTGAATTTATTCATCATGTTCGTCGGGATTGTTGGGTTGGTGTTTAAATTATTTAGATTGGGATTTTCTTTGAAAGGACAAGTATATTTTAGGCACTAATTATTTTAATAAAGTCAAAAAGTCGTTCCTTTTTTTATTTCTGTTTTAAATTTACTAAATCAAATGTAAAAAACAATTTTGTAAAAAACAATTTTGTAAAAACAATTTTTTGATGGTGTAGCTTGTCAATGCTTAAAACGTGGATACAATATGTGATGTTAAAATATGTTAAGCTCCGAACCGTTTAATAGAATAGCGTATTTTTGTAATCAGGATTTTTGCATGAATGAATAAAAGAAATGTTAAAATAATAACAACAATTGCATGTCTTGCTTTGGCAGGCTTAACAGCCATTCAGGTTTATTGGCTAGACAATGCAATGACATTGGGGGAGCAACGATTCGAACAAAACGTAAACGAAGCCTTAAATAATGTTGTTTCCAGGATGGAAAAACAAATTGCGGCTTCAAAAATCCGAAAAAAATTCAATTTTCGTAAACAAGGCATTCGCTGGTTTACTCCGCAAGATTCATTATCAAACGGATCAAAATTTATTACGGGTTCCAAATCAGGCAATAAAAATTACGCTCTCCCCAAAGATAAAATTAATGTGAAAATTTACGAAGAATACTCTTCCGATTCCAACGGGATAACAACAAAAAAATCGCGCCACAAAAATTACTTAAGTGATAGTGTGCCTTCAGAAGTAGATATTCTTACCGAAGATGGTGTCCCTACTTATATACATCAATTTAATTCGGGGGAACTACGAAATAAATGGTTCTCTCAAAAGAAAAACATGGTGAACGATATTTTTGATGAATTGGTGAGTATCAATATTTATAATGATTACAATGATAAAATTGACACCGTTCTCCTGGATTCGTTAATACGCATAGAGCTTCAGGAAAAAGGGATTTCGGCTCATTATGTTTTTGGCGTGTTAGCTTCGAAACTCCCTCCAACCGATATAAGCCGGCTTTCGAACATTGAAACATTATTGTTTTCATCCAATTATAAAATAAACTTATCACCTGACAATATTTTCATAAAACCACAGTATTTGTCGGTTTATTTCCCCGACCAGCGTCATTATTTATTGAGTTCAATGGGATTTATGTTTGCAATATCCGGTGCGTTTATGATGGTGATAATTTTTTCCTTTTATTACACCGTTTCTACCATCTTTAAACAGAAAAAACTATCTGAAATAAAAAATGACTTTATCAGCAATATGACACATGAATTTAAAACGCCAATTTCAACAATATCATTGGCTTGTGAGGTATTAAATGATAAAACTATTGAAAAATCTAATGACCGCATTAGCAATTATGTAAAAATGATAGGTGATGAGAATAAACGGCTGAGTATATTGGTTGAAAATATCTTGCAAACTGCAATTCTTGATAAGGGCGAGTTTAAATTAAACATTCAGAGCATTGATATCCATTCATTAATCGAACAAACTATCGCCAACATTAAATTGCAGGTGGATAAAAAAGAAGGGGAAATTACCACAGAGTTAAAAGCAACAAATCCAATAATAAATGCCGACAAGGTACATGTAACAAATATTATTTTTAACTTGATTGATAATTCATTAAAATATTCGAATGGCAAACCAAAAATCAGAATATGCACCAGAAGTGACCAGGAGGGTGTTTTTATTTCTATACAAGATAATGGAATAGGGATAAGCAAAGAAAATCAAAAACGGATATTCGATACCATGTTTCGTGTTTCTACCGGCAACATTCATACTGTGAAAGGGTTTGGACTGGGATTAAGTTATGTAAAAGCTGTTGTTGAAAAACATGGAGGTTCTATAAGTGTGGATAGTGAGTTAGGGAAAGGGAGTACTTTTACGGTATATTTACCGGTGAAATAAGCCCCTCCCAACCTCCCCGAAGGGGAGGAGATTCTGAGGCGAGCTACCTTTTTTGAAAAAAATTGTGATGAATATAAAAGTAATTAAATAAACAAAATACGTAATTCTCCCCTTTGGGGAGGTTGGAGGGGCTAATTATGACAAAAGTAAAAGTATTATTAGTAGAAGACGATCCTAATTTGGGTAGTCTCTTAAAAGAATATTTAGATCTGAAAGGGTATTCAACTGTTTTGGCAGTGAATGGTAAGCAAGGTTACGATGTTTTTTCAAAAGACAAATTCAACATTTGTATTTTGGACGTGATGATGCCCATTAAAGATGGTTTTACCCTGGCAAAAGAAATCCGCGCCATTGATGGCAATGTTCCTATCGTGTTTTTGACGGCAAAATCAATGAAAGAAGATGCTATAGAAGGTTTTTCTGCCGGAGCCGATGATTATATCACAAAGCCGTTCAGCATGGAGGAATTGCTATTGCGCGTTAAAGCTATATTGCGCAGAACAGAAAACAAGACGTCAATACATTCGGAGCAAGTTGAGTTTAAAATAGGCAAATACAAATTTGATTATAAGCACCAAACACTCGAAATTAATGGAGTGCAGCAAAAACTAACCACTAAAGAAGCCGATTTATTAAAACTACTTTGTTTAAATGCAAATGATATTCTCGACAGAAATTTTGCACTGAAATCAATCTGGCAGGACGACAATTATTTTAGTGGCCGCAGTATGGATGTATATATTGCAAAGCTCCGTAAATATTTAAAAGAAGACAGCACGGTGGAGTTGATAAATGTACACGGAAAAGGATTTAAACTGCTGATTGGAAAATAAGAATTCAGTATGAAATATATTCCCTTTTTTTCATATTCCTAAGTATTGATTGGCAATATTTATTATTTTACTCGGAATTACAAATTTTGAATAAAATAATCGGTAATTTTATTGAACAGATGTGCCCTGTCTTTGCCTAATACATTGTGTTCGTGCCCCGGGTAAACAAAATAATCTACCTGTTTGCCTTTATCCACACAAGCTTTTAAAAACATCAAACTATGCTGCCAAACAACCACATTATCATCTGTTCCGTGAATCAACATTAGTTTTCCTTTCAGGTTATCTACATAATTCAACAATTTTGATTCTTCATATCCTTTCAGATTTGTTTGAGGAGTGTCCATGTATCGCTCGGTGTACATAATTTCATAATATGTCCAGTCAATTACAGGTCCGCCTGCTACTGCCGCTTTAAATAAATCGGGATAACGAGTCATGATGGATGTTGTCATAAACCCTCCAAAGCTCCATCCCATCAAGCCCATTCGGCTTGCATCCACATATTTTAAATTTTTCAGAAACTTAATACCTACTAACTGATCCAGCATTTCTACCGTTCCCAAATGCTGAAAAGTAGCCTGTTCAAATGCTTTCCCCCGATTATCGCTTCCCCTGCTATCCATTGTAAACACTATAAAGCCATGTTCTGCCATGTATTGAAACCATAAATCACCTCCTCCATTCCATGTGTTCTTTACCAACTGAACATTCGGACCTCCGTATAAATAAACGATGGTGGGATATTTTTTTGTAGAATCAAATCCAACAGGCTTAAACATGCGGCAATATAAATCATCACCATTTTCATTTTTTAATTTAAAAAGGCTCATCTGCCCCAATTTGAAGTCTTTTAAAGGGTTTTCAGATTGTTTAATTGTTTGCACTTTTTTCCCTTTGTTATTGTAAATACAAATTTCTCGGGGAACAGTAGTACTTTGAAAATTATCAATAATATAAGTTCCTTTATCATTGAGGAGAGGGGAATGAGTTCCATCACCGGAGGTGATTTTTTTACTAATACCCTTTTTTAAGTCCAGACAATAAAAGTCTCTGGAAATAGGACTTTCGGCGGTTGATGTGTAAAACACGTTCAATCCCTTTTCATCAAATCCGGCAAAATCAGTTACCACCCAGTTGCCTTTGGTAAGTTGCTTAATCAGTTTCCCTGTAACATCATATAAATATAAATGATTGTATCCATCTCGAACCGACTGCCATATAAATTGATCGGGATGATTCGGCACAAACACAATTGGATGCAAAGGCTGAACATATTTATCATCTTTTTCTTCAAACAATGTTTTTTCGGGTAAACCGGTTACCACGTTATATGAATTCAGTTTTAACCAGTTTTGATCACGGTTTAAAACAGCAATATAAATGGTTTGTTCATCCGGACTCCATGCGATATTTGTTAAATATTGTTCTTTAGGTTCGCCTGTTTTTAAGAAAACAGTTTTGCCGGTATTTACATTATAAATACCCACCGTAACCTGATGGCTGGTATCGCCTGCCATTGGATATTTAATGGCATTACTTTTTGCCGGACGGCTAGTCCAGTCAATGATTGGGTAATCTTTCACCATCGTTTGATCCATCCTGTAAAAGGCAAGTAAATTGCCTTTTGGCGACCAAAATGTTCCTTTCACAATACCAAATTCCTCACGGTGAACGGATTTCCCATTTACAATGTTTTCATTCGCTTCGTTGGTTACAATTAAATTTTCTTTCCCATCGTAAACAAATAAATTATTTTTTACCGTGAATGCAACATAGTTTGTTTTACTTGCAACATCAACATTTTCAGCATTTTCGCCAAAATCCCGTGTTGATTCAATTGAAATTGCTTTTGATTTTAAATCAAACACAAACAGACTTTTTTCTGTTTCAAAAGTAAATTGATTTAAATTTTTCCATTGAATTTGTGGAAACGTTTTCAGCGATTTGAACTTTAACCTGCCCAATTCGGCATTAAGTTCTGTCAACGTAGCAATGGTTATTAAAGGCTTTTTATCACTTTCGGCATTACCTAAAATTAATACATCAGTACTGTCTTTCGTATCGATATAGGAATAAGTATTCGTTCCTTTCACCCACATTAATTGTTTAAGTTTTGCCGGAGCAAGGCTGGTTTTTTGTTTGATAATTGCATCTTCCATCGTTAATTGCTTTGTTTGGGCAAAGCTGATTTGGATGAATGCACCAATTATTATAAAGGAGTTTATGAGTTTTTTCATGATGTTTTTTTTCGTACAGATGCTAAATTTTTCGCAATTAGTTTCTTTTTTTTATTCTATTTTCTGAGTATAAAAGAATGGAATTATCAATTTGTTTTTTCACATCACCCCAAGATATGTTATTCAACATTTGAGGCATAATTTTTTTATCTGCCATTTCGTTAAGCTTCAACCCTTCTAATATCATCCGGTCCGACATTAATTGATTCGGGTATTTAGTTTTGTATAACTCAATCATCTGGCTTAACGAAAACTCTTTCAGCAAATGGGCAATATCTGTATAATCTTTTTTTTCATACCTGGCAAATTCCGGTGCACACAAAAAAGTATTAAACTTCATGGGTATAATATCCTCTTTGCTCGCTAATCTTATTTCTTCGTCTATTAATTCGGGTCGAATAAATTTTGTATTCCAATCAAGGATATCGGTTTTAATATCATTAATAAAAACGCTAATTCCTTTTCCCATCGGACTATTAATATGATAACCTTCCTGAAGTGTTTTCCCAAATTTTTTTCGAAGTTCTATCGAAATAGCATTGTAATTGTTTTTTTTTTCTGAAAACAAATCAATGTCTATGGAAACCCTATGACCAATTTGTAATGCCAATGCAGTCCCCCCCACCAATCTATGGTTCTTTAAGATTGGGAGTTTCATAAGATTTTTTAAACCTTCTAATAGTTCAGTTGAAACGGTTTCTTTTCTGAGCATTTAAAATCGGTATAATTTAAGTTGAAAATAGCGCGGGCAAGCAGAATAGAGCGATTAGGCAGGTATTCATTTGTGGATTGTATGGTTTGTTTTACAAAGTCACTACCGTAAAAGTTGATTATCTCAAATACTTCATCCAGAGTACCGCGGTCAAATACTCGTGTTATAACCCACTCGTTGGATTCCTGAAAATCAATCCGGGAAATATCAACATCCCAAAAAGTTCGTTTTGATAGGACAGGTAATTTATTCATCTTATTTAATTGCTCCCCCATTATTCATATTATCTTTTATTGGTGTGACAACTATTTGAGTAATTTCTATAACAATAGGTAACGAGTATGAAATAATTTAGGGAATTAATTTATACGCATTCCTAACAGGAATAGAATTTGACTTTCTTATAATATCTGAATTGATTTGAAACAGCAATTTAGTATAATTATTTTATTCTTGAATATAGTATTTTGGGGTTACGTTTATGATGAAAAATGGCAACTATTACAATTTCATCTCCATTAATTCTGTAAACTATTTTAAATAAGAATTTTGATGTGTTAACTGATTTAAATGTACCGTAATCGTATTGGAACAACAATGGATTTTTTGAAATAAAACTAATGGTGGTTTCTATTTCAACAATAAACTGCTTTGCTAATGAAGGATTAATATTGTCGTACCACTCAATGGATTTTTCGAAATCAATGGTTGCATCAGGAAGAATTACAATCCTATATTCCATACTTTTTATTGATGGTGGTTTTTACTTCTTCCCAAGATTTGGCGGTATTCGGATTTTTTTGATATTCTTGCCAACGCTCTTCTACCAATTGAATTTCCTCATTTGTTAACTGATTGTTTTTCCCGGCTTTAATAGCAGGACTGATAACCACCACCAATTCTACATCAGTATCAACCAATAGGGTAGGAATGCTGATATTTAGGATCCCTTCATTATTAGTATGAGCATTTTGATTAATTATTTGCATAGATAATGTTATTTATTCCAAAGATAATAAATATTTAGGGTTAGAACACACATTTTTGAGAAGTGCAAAAAATATCAGATCAGGATTATTTAATCACTCCTCCATTATTCATATTATCTTTTGTTGGTGCGACAAAACACAACTCCCCATTACTATTCTCCGCCATTAAAATCATTCCACGACTTTCAATATTTTTAATTTTGCGTGGTGCAAGGTTTGCTAAAATGGATACCTTCTGTCCGATGATATCTTCCGGTTTATAATACGCTGCGATTCCTGAAACAACAGTACGAATATCAATACCTGTATCGATTAACAATTTCATTAATTTATCCGTTTTTGGAACACGTTCGGCTTCCAAAATAGTTCCAACACGAATATCCATTTTATTGAAATCCTCAAAAGAAATGTCTACCTTTTGGACGTTGATAGCATCATTTGAAGTTGGAACCACACCTTTTGCTCCGTTCAGTGATCCTTCTGATTTACCTGATTCCGCTTCATTCATCAATTTAGAATTTTTTAATTTAAGAACCTGTTCATCTACTATTTCATCCTCAATTTTATCAAACAATAAACCCGATGGATTTATCTGATGTCCTGCTAAAAGTAGGTCGGTGCGTGTAGCATCCTTCCACTTTAAATCCTTGTTAAGATTGATCATTGCGCCTAATTTTTTGGATGTAAAAGGTAAAAATGGTTCCATCAATACGCTAAGATTTGCAACAATTTGCAAGGATAAATTCATAATAGTCTGAACCCGTTTTTCATCCGTCTTAATTAATATCCAAGGTTCATTATCTGCCAGATATTTATTTCCTGAACGTGCCAGATTCATTAATTCTCCCAAAGCTTCCCGGAAACGGTATTGTTCAATACTGGATGCAATTTTCGTGGGAAATTTACTTATTTCTTCCAGCAATAAAATGTCAGACTTTGTATATTCCGCAGCAACAGGCACTTTTCCATTGTAGTATTTATGTGTCAATACCAAGGTGCGATTAATGAAATTACCCAGTATGGCAACTAATTCATTATTGTTTTTAGCCTGAAAATCTTTCCAAGTAAAATCATTATCCTTCGTTTCAGGCGCATTTGCACATAGCGTATAGCGCAGCGCATCCTGTTTATCTTTAAATTCCAGTAAATATTCATGCAACCAAACAGCCCAATTGCGCGAGGTGGAAATTTTATTTCCTTCGAGATTTAAAAATTCATTTGCAGGAACATTTTCAGGCAGGATATAGGATCCCTCAGCCATCAGCATGGCAGGAAATATTAAGCAATGAAATACAATATTATCCTTACCTATAAAATGTACCAGCTTTGTTTCTTTATCTTTCCAATATAGCTCCCAATCTCTGGATGTAGAATGTATAATGGTTGATGGAAGATGTGCGTTTCCATTTTCCATTTTCCATTTTCCATTTTCCATTCCTTCAAATAATTCTTTCGTTGCGGAAATATATCCGATAGGCGCATCAAACCATACGTATAAAACTTTCCCTTCAGCCCCATCAACAGGCACTTTAACGCCCCAATCCAAATCTCTGGTCATAGCGCGAGGTTGAAGTCCGGCATTTAACCAACTTTTGCATTGCCCGAAAACATTCGTTTTCCACTCTTTATGAGAATCAATATAGGCTTCGATTTGTGGCTGCATTGCATCCAAAGGCAAAAACCAGTTTTTTGTTTTTCTCATAACAGGTTTTTCACCTGATAAGGTTGACCTGGGATTAATTAAATCTGTTGCGTTAAGTGTACTTCCGCAATTTTCGCATTGGTCGCCGTAAGCACTATCATTACCACATTTTGGACAAGTTCCGACAATATAACGGTCAGCTAAAAACTGGTTGGCCTTTTCATCAAAATATTGTTCCGTTATTTCCTCCTTAAAAACACCTTTATCATATAAGGTTTTAAAAAATTCAGAAGCCGTTTCATGATGTGTTTTGGAGGATGTCCTCGAAAAAATATCGAAGGAAATACCAAACTCATTAAAGGCATCACCCATAATTTTATGATATTTATCAACCACCTGCTGTGGTGTGATGCCCTCTTTTTTTGCTTTAATAGTAATGGGTACGCCATGTTCGTCCGAGCCACAAATAAATAGTACATCTTCGCCTTTTGAACGAAGATAACGTACATAAATATCTGCCGGCAAGTAACAACCTGCAAGATGACCAATATGAACAGGGCCGTTTGCATAAGGCAATGCAGCGGTAACGGTATGTCTTTTATATTTCATATAAGAAGCCCACCCCAGCCCTCCCAAAGGGAGGGAGATGAAGTGTATTTTAATTGTTGGTTTAAGTCTCACTTCCTTTCACCTGGAAAGGAAATAAAGAGGAAAGGTTTTTGTTTTTTTTCGTAAATTGCGTTCAAAGATAATAATTGTTAATCAGTTCATAAAATGAGAACACCCACATATCTAAAAAAAGGCGATAAAATTGGTATTATAGCCTGTGCCAGAAAAATTACACATGACGAAATTCAACCTGCCATTGAAATTTTTAATGCATGGGGATTGGATGTTGTATTAGGTAAAAATTTATTTAATGCCGACAATCAATTTTCGGGAACTGATGATGAAAGAGCGAATGACTTGCAAACAATGCTGGATGATGATTCCATAAAGGCCATAATTAGTGCCCGCGGAGGATACGGAACAGTGCGCATTATTGACAAAATTGATTTTACACATTTTAAGAAACATCCAAAATGGATCATTGGTTATAGCGATATTACGGTATTACATTCTCAGCTAAATAATTTTAGAATTGAAACGCTTCATGCAACTATGCCCATTAATTTTATGAAAAATGCAGAGGCTACAGCAACATTACACAAAGCGCTATTTGGAGAAATAGTAAAATATGATGTTGAAACTCACCCTCTAAATAGAAAAGGAATTGCAAATGCTGAAATCTGCGGAGGAAATCTTTCACTAATTTATGCATTAACAGGTAGCGTTTCGGACATTGATACAAAAGGAAAAATATTATTTATTGAAGATTTGGATGAATACCTTTATCACATCGACAGGATGATGATGAATCTGAAACGTTCTGGGAAATTGAATCATTTAGCAGGCTTGGTAGTGGGTGGATTGTGTGACATGAAAGATAATGCCATCCCCTTTGGAAAAACAGCTGAGGAAATAATTTTAGATGCTGTCAAGGAATATAGTTATCCTATATGCTTTAATTTTCCTGCCGGACATATTGATAAAAATTCAGCTTTATATTTGGGAAGGAAGGTAAAATTGAAAGTTGCCGATACTGTTGAATTATCTTTTTGATGTTTTGTGAGCTAAAAATTTAAAAAAGGTTAACCACTAAGGCACGGAGGGCACAAAGAAACACGGAGAGCAGAGGGCAAACAAAAACAGGTTTAACCAAAATTAACTCAGTGAAACTTAGTGGTCTTAGTGCCATAGTGGTAAAAACTTAAAATTCACGGTTGTAATGATATGAACCTAAAGCGATAAAATTTCCAACATACGCATCAATTCAGGGTCAAGTTGCTGAGTGTGTTTTACAGCATTCTCAAATAGGGTATAACTGATTTTTTTATCTATTATTCCAATCATCATTCCTTTTTTTCCTGCCATTAAGGCTTCAACGGCGGCAAACCCCATGCGGCTGCTATTAACACGATCCATTGCAGTAGGATTACCTCCCCGTTGTATATGACCAAGAACGGTTACACGCGTATCAAAATCCGGCAAACGTTTTTTCACTTGTTCAGCAATGATAAAGGCTCCTCCGGCCTCATCACCTTCAGCAACAATAATAATTTTTGAAGATTTACTTTTACGCCCGCTGGCCAAACGGCTTATCAAACCTTCCATATCGGTTTTTGTTTCCGGCATTAAGATGCACTCTGCGCCCACGCCTATTCCTGAACGCAAAGCAATCAAACCGGCATCACGTCCCATCACCTCCACAAAAAACAAACGATCGTGGCTTTCGGCGGTATCCCGTATTTTATCGACCGCCTCTACAACCGTATTGATAGCCGTGTCATAACCAATTGTAAAATCAGTGCCAATCAAATCATTATCAATGGTACCAGGACAGCCAACAATAGGTATCGAGCACATTTTACCAAACTCCACAGCCCCTCTGAATGTACCATCTCCGCCAATGGCAACAATGCCTTCAATACCATGTTTCGTTAGGTTTTCTAATGCTTTTTGCCTGCCTTCCAACGTCAAAAACCTCTTACTGCGTGCTGTTTTTAAAACAGTCCCGCCGCGCTGAATAATATTAGCAACAGATCTTGGGCCTAGGTTAATGAACTCATTTCCTATCAATCCTTCATAACCGTGCATAATACCCATTATTTCCAGATTATGGTAACTGGCAGTACGGACTACTGCACGAATACAAGCATTCATTCCCGGGGAATCACCTCCTGAGGTAAATACAGCAATTTTTTTCATTTTATTAGTCATCTTATTATAAATTTCTTTAGATACAAATTACGAATTTTTATTTGGATTAACGAATTCACATTGGTTACAAATTACAAATCATTACAAATAAATTAAAAACATCCCCCGACTACACACGAGCATTCGCTCCCCCCTTCTCTATCACACAGGCAACGCTCAAGGGGGAGTATATTCTAAGTTGCCTCCTGGTAAATTGTAAAATTGTTCTTTGCATATTGACTGCTGCAAATTGTTTAATTAGAAATTAGCACATCAGCACATTGCAAAATTAACCGTCCTTCTTCCCTCCATCCACAAGTTTATGAATTTTTTTTGTCCCGGCATACATTTCAAACTTCATAAACCTGCATTCCAATTGCCCATTGAACAAGGCAATTTTTCGTGATGGCCGCAAACCAACATGTTTAAAAGCCTCCATATTGGAACTAATCACCCAGCAATCATATCCCGAAAAGTTTTTCTTAAAAGAATCACCTATACTTTTATAAAGTTCTTCGATATTGTCTTTCACCATCCGTTCACCATATGGCGGATTTAATATGACCACCCCACGACCGGGTGGAACTACAAAATCTTTGATGTCACATATTTTGATAGAAACAATGTCATCCACTTTTGCATGCTTGATATTTTCTTTTGCCTTTTTTGCTACGTTCGGCGAAAGCTCACCTCCTAAAATTTGCTGTTCGTGATTTGTAATTTTATCAATAGCTGCATCAAAAATGGTATTATATAATTCCTCGTCAAAAGCCATGAATTTTTTCCAGCCTTCAAAACTATACTCTTCTCTGTAATATCCCGGGGGAATATTATTTGCAATCATTGCAGCTTCGATTAAAATAGTTCCGGAGCCACACATGGGATCAATAAAAGTGCTGCGCTTATCCCAACCACTGAGCAATATCATACCAGCAGCCAATACTTCATTCAGGGGCGCCAGGTTTGTTTTATCACGATAACCGCGCTTGTGCAACGACTCTCCTGAACTATCCAAAGCAACAGTACATTTATCTTTAAAAACATGCAAATGAATCCGTAACGTGGGTCTGTCCAAATCTACATTGGGGCGTTCACCATGTTTGGCACGGAACTGATCAACAATGGCGTCTTTCGCCTTTTGAGAAAGGTATTGGGAATGGGTAAACAAATCGGAATTTAATACAGTATCAATGGCCAGCGTGTCAGTAACACCCATATAGTCCTCCCAGTTAATGGACTGGATGGAATCATATAAAGATTTTTCATCACTGACAGTAAATGTTTTAATAGGAACCAGAATACGCAAAGCTGTGCGTAAACATATATTGGCTTTATACATAAAACCTTTATCGCCGACAAAACTGATAGCCCTGTTATGAGTTTCGATATTGCGCGCACCAAGCCGTTGCAATTCTGTCGCCAATATATCTTCCAAACCAAATATGGTTTTGGCAATCATATTAAAATCTGTTTCTTTCTCCACCTTCACTATTTTTGGCAAAGATATTGAATTCGGCAATATTGTTTTATTTTAAATTTATTGTTCTTGAAAATTACTTAAACACAATCATAACACACGGTCTCCCCTCTCCTTTTTCAAGGAGGGGGGCTGGGGGAGAGGTCTGATAAGCAATTCGAGAACTAAACAATAAAATTTGCACAGTAGTTTTAAAACTCAAAATACGCTATTTGTGCATTATAGGTTAAGAACATCATTAGAACAACCCTAAGTTGCTGAAAGCCTGAGCCTTACAAAAAACAAAAAATAATAGCTTCCTTTTGTTGAGTTTAACAGATAAAGTATTATTTTTGTTCATTCTTTTCATAAGTATAAAAATACACCAATAAACACATTTTGAAATGAGATTGAAATTTATCACATTTAGAAGAGCATTAACGGCATTGACAGTTTCCGCAGTATTAGCCTCAAGTTGTAATGACAACGGGAAAAAACCGGATGACGTACCTGCAGTTGACAGTACCATGGGTTCTATTATTCCAATTGGTGGAGAAATTTTCAGTATCCCTTCACCAATTCAAACTGCGCTCTTAATCAAGGGAAGCGGAGCTGGTTATAGCAAAAGCATCTTAAATGCTGCCAATAAATCATCGCAGTATTCTACTAATTTTTCAAAGGCTCTTAACCTTGGTATTTATGGTTCTGACTTAGGTTATGTAACCATTTATGATCAATCGCAAGATGCTATTGCTTTTTTAAACGCAGCAAAAAAACTATCAGACGGCTTAGGAATATCTGCCGCCTTTGATGCAAAAACAATAGACCGGTTTACAAAAAATCTTGGCAACCAGGATTCAATGCTTGTTTTAGTTGGCGTTGCCTACCGCTCTAGTGATGCCTACCTGAAATCCAACGACCGCAATGATGTTAGCGGGCTTGTACTTGCAGGTGGCTGGATTGAAAGCTTATACTTTACCACCGATATATATAAAACCAAACCGAAAGAGGAAGTTAAAGTTAGAATTGCAGAACAAAAATTATCATTACAAAGTTTGATTAAATTGTTAACACCATACTATAGTCAACCTGAATATACAAAGTTTATTGATAATTTATATGATCTTTCAACTGTTTATGATGGTGTTGAATTCAAATACACCTTTATTAAACCAACAACTGATGTAGAAAAGAAAATAACTACCATCAACAGCAAAACAGATGTGAAAATTACCGCTGAGCAAATTGAATCAATTACACAAAAAGTAAAAGCAATCAGAAGTCAGATTGTAGGATAAAAAAATATTGTAAGAACCAAGAGACAAGAATTAAGACAAAAAGAAAATAGTAAACGAACAACATCTTGCTTCTTGGCTCTTAAATTTTTACTCTGAATATTAAACTAACAGATTAACAAGTTAAATTAATTATAGAATATGAAAAAAGGAATTTTAAAATCAATACTGTTTTTTTGCGGATTTGCAATACTAAACACTGCTTCAGCTCAAATTTCGGATACTGTTGCAAGCATATGTGCAAAACATTTTGAAACTCAATTTATTTCTGATGGGCAACAATATCGCGCTTTGTTGATGAATACTGACGAAACGGCCGAATTTCACGTTACACTTTACGGCGGAACGATTTATCGTATCGCAGCATGCAGTGGATTAAGAGACGGAGATCTTGTTTTTTCGGTTTATGATACTGATACTGAAAGAAATCTTTTATTTACCAACAAAGATTTTAAAAATGCTCCTTTTTGGGATTTCAAAGTCAATAGTACTCTTGATTGCATCATTGAGGCTAAACTTGATAGCGAAGGATCAAAAAGTTCGGGAAGAGCCGTTGTTCTTATTGGCTTTAAACAATTAAAATAAAATACCTTATATCCCACAAAGACATTAACTACTACGGTATTAGTGTCTTTTTTTTTCTAAAAAACCGAATAAACCCTGTATTTCATATTTTGTTAAATGGTAAATGATATATCCAGAACATAAAAGAAATACATGATAATGATAATTGACATATTAAAAATAAATGAGTGAACGGATTTTAAAAGCGTTAATGCAAATGTTTGCAATTATTGCCAAAGTAGATGGCATTAATGATAGCGGACGCTTAATTGTACAGTCATTTTTGAAACAACAGCTAAATCAGGAGGCGGTTACTCAATACTTAGCAATATTTGACGAATTCCTGGAAGCGCATCATCAGGTAACCAAAAAGAAAGACGGTACAGCCAAACGCACATCCCTTAATTCGGTAAAAGTTTTAAAGATATGCACTCAAATAAACGGTGAGCTTACCCAGGTACAAAAAGTAGTTGTGTTATTACGTTTGCTTGAGTTTATAAATTCAAATATCGAAATATCAGAGCAGGAGTATGAGTTTGTAAATACGGTTGCCGAAACATTTAACATTGTAGAGGAAGAGTTTAAGAGTTGTATGAGTTTTATACAAGCAAAAGAAGGCGCAACACCTGATTCTTCAAAAATCCTTTTAATCAATAACGAAACGGAACATCCGTATAGAGAAACCAAACATATTTTTTCTGAAGGGATTGACGGACACGCCCGTATATTATGGATTCATAGCGTAAATATTTACGCCCTTCTCTATTTCGGTAAAAGCGATTTATATCTGAATGGTCAGATATTAACCCAGGGTAAAGTATTTATTTTAACACCCGGCTCTTCATTACGCAACTCGAAAGTAAAGCCTATCTATTACAGCGATATTTTAAGCACCTTTATGAGTGATACCTCTAAAGCGAAAGTGTCATTTGTAGTTAAAAATCTTGAATACAAATTTAAAGGCGGCAAACTGGGATTACGCAATATAAATTTCAGCGAAGATTCCGGCAAACTCATCGGTATCATGGGGGGATCCGGTGCTGGAAAATCTACATTACTTAATGTTTTAAACAGCAACGAAATACCTAGTGGCGGTTCTGTAAAGATTAACGGTATTAATATCCATACTGAAAAAAATAAAATTGAAGGCGTTATCGGAATGGTTTCCCAGGATGATTTATTGATTGAAGAATTATCTGTCTTCCAAAATCTTTTTTATAACGCAAAACTTTGTTTCGGAGATAAGAGTGATAAAGTAATTTCTGAAATGGTGGTGGATGTATTAACCAGCATTGGTTTGATTGAAACCCGCGATTTAAAAGTTGGCAGCCCATTAGAAAAAACAATTTCAGGCGGACAGCGTAAGCGATTAAATATTGCGTTGGAATTAATTCGTGAGCCATCAGTAATGTTTGTGGATGAGCCTACTTCAGGACTTTCTTCCCGCGATTCTGAAAACATTATGGACTTGCTTAAAGAGTTAGCCCTTAAAGGAAAGCTTGTATTTGTGGTTATTCATCAGCCCTCATCCGATATTTTCAAAATGTTTGATAAGCTGATGATACTTGACGTTGGCGGCTTTCCTATCTATTACGGCAACCCTGTAGATTCTGTAATATACTTCAAAACAGTTGTAAACCACGTAAATTCCAACGAAAGTGAATGTATCGTTTGCGGTAACGTGAACCCCGAACAGGTATTTAATATTATTGAATCGAAAGTATTAGACGAATTTGGCAACATCACTCAAAATCGTAAAATATCAGCCACAGAGTGGAATAGTCATTATAAAGAAAAAATCGAGAAAAGAGTTGAAGAGGTTACTGAACTTTCTGAAATACCGGAAAGCACTTTTAAAGTCCCCAGTAAATTCAAGCAGTTTAAGGTGTTTGTTACCCGCGATGTATTATCCAAATTAACGAACACACAGTATCTTTTAATAAATTTTCTGGAAGCCCCTCTTCTAGCATTTATCCTGGCCTTTCTTATTAAATATTACAATACCGATTTATCAAATAAGGTAGGATATATTTTTCGTGAAAACGAGAACCTTCCGGCATACGTGTTTATGTCGGTGGTGGTTGCCTTATTTATTGGTTTAACGGTGAGTGCCGAAGAAATTATCCGTGACCGGAAAATTCAAAAACGAGAATCGTTCCTGAACCTGAGCAAAGGAAGTTATTTATGGTCCAAAATCACTATTATGTTCGTATTATCGGCAATACAAACTCTTTTATTTGTATTGGTTGGTAACTCTGTTCTTGAAATAAAAGGAATGTGGGGGGAATATTGGATTGTATTATTCACTTCTTCGTGCTTCGCAAATATGCTGGGTTTAAATATTTCTGCAAGCTTCAATTCAGCAGTTACTATTTACATTTTAATTCCATTTTTAATTATTCCTCAATTAATATTAAGTGGTGTAATTGTAAAATTTGACAAACTGAATCCCAGTATCTCCTCTCAAACTTTCGTACCATTTACAGGTGAAATAATGACTTCCAGGTGGGCTTTTGAAGCCCTTGCTGTTAAACAGTTCAGAGACAACAAGTTTAATAAAAATCTGTATAAATACGATAAGGGAATAAGTATTGCAACCTATAAAAAAGATTATTGGTTGACCGATTTATCAAAGAAATTAGATAATTGCGAAGAAATTTACAAAAAACCAGACAATCGCCAGGAAGTGATCGACGCCTTAAAAATGATTAAAAGCGAAATCTCCAAAGAATTAAGGCTGAAAGACAATGAGAAACTCAGTTCCCCCAGCATGGCAACCTTATCTATTGAAACATTCACCCCTGACGTCGCAAAAGAAATCCGGGACTTATTATCTTCATTGAAAATGAACTATATTAAGACCTATAAAAAATATAGCGATGCAAAAGATAAAGTTGTATCCTCGATGAATAAAGACAGTGTTTCTCAGGTTCAGTATTTACAAACAAAAGACGATTATGAAAATGAAAGCCTGATTGATTTAGTTACGAATAGAAATTCCATGTATAAAATACTGGATTTGAACGGTGCTTATATCCAAAAAACAAATCCTATCTATCTTGATCCTACAGAATCTAATTTGGGACGCGCTCACTTTTTCGCCCCACGAAAAAAGTTTTTGAACAGATATTATGATACCTTTTGGTTTAATTTAAGTGTCATCTGGGTAATGTCTTTGTTCCTAGGCATTACACTATACTTTGATGTATTAAAGAAATTCATAACCCTTCTTGAATCACTCTTCAGTAAGATAGGGAAAAAGGCTCCAGTATCGTAAAAAATGTGTTATATATAATACACTTTCGTTTTTAAAGAATATTATTTTCTAACGAAACATCCTCACGCACGGTTCTCGACTCCGCTCGAACTGACTGTGTTGGCAGTCAGTTCGAGCGGTTATTTTTTTCAAAAAAAGCAATATAAAATGACGTAATTAAATTATCCTGTCATTCTTCATCCTTCCATTTTTTTGGAAGGATGAAGAATCTTCATACTATAAAGAAGATCCTTCATCGCCAAAAAGGCTCTTCAGGATGACACGATAACTAATTGATAATCTGTTAATTACAAAACACGTCAATGGTAGCGGAGTCGAAAAAGTGTGATGGCATTTAATTTCCTTAAAAAACGACATTGATATGTAAAATTTGCTGCTAATTTGGCAACCCCCAATTACATATTAATTATTACATATTACATAATTTTCCATCATGTCAGATCAACTCCCTATTCTGGAAATCATTCCTGAACTTAAAAATAAATTATTTCTTCATAATACAATTATACTGCAAGCCCCTCCAGGAGCAGGAAAGAGCACTATTGTTCCGCTTCAACTAATAAATGAGCCCTGGTTAAAAGGAAAAAAAGTTTTAATGCTGGAACCACGCAGACTTGCCGCCAGAGCTGTTGCGAACCGCATGTCTTCACTAATCAGTGAACAAGTAGGCACTACAGTTGGTTACAGGGTACGATTCGACAATAAGATAAGTAAACAAACACGTATTGAAGTTTTAACCGAAGGTATTCTTACCCGTATGCTTCAACAGGACAATACACTTGAAGATGTTGGCCTGGTAATATTCGATGAATTTCATGAACGCAGTTTACATGCCGATTTAGCACTTGCATTATGTCGCGAAATGCAGCAGGTATTACGTGAAGATTTACGGATTTTAATTATGTCAGCAACGCTTGACGGGGAAAAGCTTTCGTCTTTGCTCAACAATGCGCCGATATTAACAAGCGAGGGCAGGCAATACCCGATTGAACAATTCTACTTGCCGCCGGAAAACAATAATTCAACATCAATTAACACAAGCGCTTCCCTTGCAACACAAATGGCAAAAGCCGTTCGCAAAGCACTTGCTGATCATGAGGGTGATATACTTGTATTTCTGCCTGGTGCAGGCGAAATACAACGTACAAAGGAATTATTAGAAACTGAACTTTCAAACATCAGCATTCATCCATTGTTTGGCGATCTTCCATTACAAAAACAACAGGAAGCTATACTGCCCCATCCGCAAGGGAAACGTAAAGTAGTGCTTTCTACTTCCATTGCTGAAACAAGTTTAACAATCGAAGGAGTTAAAATAGTTATTGATAGCGGCTATTGCAGATCTCCACGGTTTGATCCCAAAACAGGATTAACGCGTCTGGACACCATACGGGTAACACAGGATATGGCAACACAGCGGGCAGGACGGGCAGGACGAACATCACCCGGAATTTGTTATCGGCTCTGGAATAAGGCTTCACAGCAACACTTGTTACCACACCGTGAACCCGAAATCATGGAAGCCGATTTAGCACCCATGATTATTGAACTTGCTCAATGGGGAATACAAGACATGAATACCCTTGCATGGCTCAGTACACCACCCGCCAGCGCTGTAAGCCAGGCACAACGCGTATTAGAAGAACTTGGTGCCTTACACTCATCCAAAATTACCAAACGTGGCAGGGAAATGCTTCGTTTGCCAACACATCCACGCATTGCTCACCTACTATTAGAAGGTTATGAATATGGCTTAATAGCTCTTGCTACTGATATTGCTGCCATACTGGAAGAGCGCGATCCTTTACCAAAAGAAGCAGGCGCTAATCTTACTTTACGGATAGAGGTACTTCGAAAATGGCGAAGTAAAGAATATGTTACTGCCGATAAAAATGTGCTGGAACGTATTGAACGACTTGCATCACAATGGCGGAAATACTTTTCTGTTTCGCAGGATAATACTGCGCCGATTGACCAGGAAGTTGGGAAGCTATTAGCGGCTGCTTATCCCGAAAGGATTGCCAAACAGAGAGAGCAAAGCCATCGGTACCGCTTGTCCAATGGAAAAATTGTGAAACTGGACGAACATGATCCATTAAGTCACGAAACATACCTGGCAGTTGCACACCTTGATGCCGGCACCACAGAAGGGAAAATATTCCTTGCTGCACCACTTAGTCCTGATGATATTTTTCACCTCGCGACAGAAAAAAAAGTAATAGCCTGGGATGCCCAAAATGGAGTGCTCATTGCGAGAAATGAAAAACGAATTGGTGATATTATTCTTGAAAGTAAACCTCTGAAAATTATTCCTGATGAGGAACGCATCAAAATTTTATGTGAGGTAATCCGTAAAGAAGGCCTTTCCCTTTTTAACCAAACTGAACAACTAATTGATTGGAAAGCCCGGGTATCAAGCTTCAATATTTGGAGGCCAAATAAAGAGCTGCCTGATTTAAGCGATGAACATTTATTAAATACGCTTGAGGAATGGCTTGCACCGTTTATTACAACAATTAAAAAAAGAGAAGATTTTTTCAAACTTGATTTATTCAATATTTTGTCGGGCTTGCTGTCTTACCAGCAAAAACAGCTATTAGAGACAATCGCGCCTTCAAAAATAAAAGTTCCAAGTGGTTCAGTAATTTCTTTGACTTATCAGGCTGATGGAACAAGCCCTGTGCTTGCTGTACGATTGCAGGAAATGTTTGGACTGCTTGACACTCCTACTGTAAATGAAGGTAGAACAAAAGTAATTTTACATTTACTTTCACCCGGATACAAGCCTGTACAAATTACACAGGACTTAAAAAGTTTTTGGAAAAACGCTTATCCCGAAGTA
>JAVHPR010000217.1:0-15446 GCA_036170695.1 Bacteroidia bacterium | reverse complement strand
CAGAGTTAAGTTGTTGACAATCAAATTGTTAATAACACCGAAACTTTAGTTAAATAAATAGCAGGTGGCAGCCTTCTTCATCAGCTCTTCCATAAAAATCGCCAATGGTTAAAATGCCATCTAGGTCATCAATTAAGTCGGTTTCTTTTAAATGAAACATATCTACCGCTAATTTGCAAGCCCATAATTTAACTCCGGAATCTTTCAATATTTCTAAAAACTCACCAACTGGTGGCATATTTAATTTTTCCATTTCTTTTTTCATCATACTTGTTGCAAATGCTTCCATACCGGGCAAAGCACCTAACAGGGTGGGCATGTGCATAGCAGGGTTTCCAACAGTTGCCACGTGGAGGTGTTCCAGCTTTTTCTTTTGGATGGCTTCCAAACCAAAAAATGTGAAAAATATTTCGGCCTCAATGCCCTCCATTCTTGCGCCATTTGCCATAATAAAAGCCGCGTAAACATTTTCTATGGTGGCCTTAGAAAGGATAAACAGCATTTTTTTTACTTTAGTTTCGCTCATGATTTCTGGTTTTTATTTAAATACAACTTTTTGGTTTTGGAATTCCGGCTATTTTACTTGCTTTTTTTAATGGACCTCCGGGAAATAATTCATAAAACTCTTTGATATTAAGCGCTCCACTGTTTTTTATTCCCCTGATTGAAAGGGGGGAGTCATTTTTGAATTCATTTTGAATCCATTCAATGGCTTTCCAGTGACGCTCTGCCAACTCGACCTTTTCCTCTGTCGCTATTGCATTTGCAATGCTTTTATCCCATTGTGCAAATTCTAACAGGTAACCTTCTTCATTTACCTTTACCGATTTTTCTGCTAACATTTTTTCCATGATTTCTATTTTTTTAGTTAAATTTTAGTTTTCTATATATTTACCTTTTTCGGTCATTTTTGCTGTTACAAATGGAATCGAAATACCTTTGATAAGCATATTCCAGTAAATCCATCTGAAAGCCAGCTTCCCGGCGTGATTAAGCCTGCTTTCTTTTAAAAGGCTTAATGGGCCAATTTTTGCGAAAGGGAAATTGCCTTTTACCGGTTCTTGTAAATAGTTAAAATCAATTAAAAGAGCTTTCCCATTACCTGTTTCGATAAAACAGTTCGCATGGCCATCAAAATCTTCTTTTAATTCCTCTCCTTTTATATAGTTCTGGATATTTGTGGTAAGCACTTCTGCTTCGAAATGAGCTACAGATCCTGCTTTTGATGCAGGAATGTTGGAGGCATCTCCAATAACAAAAATATTTTTATGAGCCAATGATTGAAGCGTTGCTTTGTTTGTTGGAATAAAATTTAAAGCATCACCCATTCCCGACCGATTTATCAATTCATCGCCCATATTTGTCGGAGTAGTTACTAATAGATCATAATCTACTTCTGTGTTTCCGTAGTCGATAATTTTATTGTTTTCATAATCAACTTTCTCAATGTTAAAGTCGGTAACCTCTTTAATTCCTTTTTCTTCTAATAAATAATGCAGCGTTTCAGTTGCTTTCGGTTTGGTAAATGCCCCGGAAAGAGGAGTAACATATGTTATTTCCACTTTGTCCCGCATTCCTTTTTTAGTAAAATAGGTATCAGCTAAAAATGCAAATTCGAGAGGGGCAACAGGACATTTTATCGGCATTTCAGTGATATGAATAACCAGTTTTCCGCCTTTCCAGTCACGCAATTTGTTTCTTAATGCTATAGCACCTTCATAGGTATAAAAGTCAAAAATGTTTTTGTGCCATTTGGGACCTTTCATACCTTCCGTTTCCTGAGGAGCAATTTTTGAGCCTGTTGCAACTATCAGCAAATCATAGGGTATGGTCTCATTTTCTAATTGTATTTTGTTTTCTTCCGGGAGAATCTTTTCTATCTTTTTTTGAATATAGAATACACCTTTCGGAATAAATTTTTTGCCTTCTTTTTTTACATCTGCCTCTTTGTATATATCAAAAGGTAAAAATAAAAATCCAGGTTGGTAATAATGGGTTTTGTACTGGTCAACAATGGTGATTTTCCACTCATTTTTAGGTAATTTCGAAACTAAGTGATTGGCCATCATTGTTCCGGAAGTTCCAGCTCCAAGTATTATTAAGTTTTTCATAATTTTTAAGATTTTTTAATTAAAAATTGACTCTTTAATTTGATGCAACAAAGTTAGAATGCAACTGAATTGTGGTTTGTAACATATGTTACATAGAACCATTATAATCATATGTATTAAGGCAGGTTTTTGGTTGCCAAAATGCAGGTTTATTTCTGCGATAACGCAGGTTCTCATTATTTTATTAGCTCGATTTGTTTTGAATATTCCGATAAGAAGAACAGGAGAAGTTTATAGGAGAGTTTGATTATAATAACATTTATTAATGGTCAAAAGAAATTGGGTCAATTAAAGTATTAGAACAAAATACGCTTATAATGATTACCTTTGAATAATGCAAAAACTGAAATCCATATTTGCTATTTTTACTTTGCTTGCATTCCTTTTCCCGACGGTGGAAAAAGGGATTCATGAATTCTCACATAGTAGTGATGTGCATTGCAATTCGGCTGACAAACATTTTCATGCTTCCGAACATCATTGCGAAATATGTGATTTTACAATTGATTTTGATGGACTTTCTCCGCATTATTCCCCCTGCTTACTATTGAGTAAACAGGGTGATTTAGAGTTTTTCTTCACAAAAAACAATTTACTTCTTCAGGAAAAACATTTTTATTCTCTTCGCGCTCCTCCCTCTTTGGTTTAGTTTTTCTTCCGTTTATTAATGGTTGTTTCTTCTTTTATAAAGGAGTAAAATACTATTAACCAAAAAATAATTAGGCTATGTATTCTAAAAACAGTTTACTGTTTTTCATACTGATTGCATGTATGCAAGTTTCAGCGCAAACCGACAGTATAAAATCTGATTCGCTTTTGCTCTTGCAAATTCAGAATGAAATGCAACAACAAGTCCCTGTTCCTCCACAACGTATTGCGGCTTCCGCTAATCCTGACATAAGCGTGATAGGCGATTTTCAAGGATTATACCGAAGTTTCGGGTCTCATAATTTTGATGCCCTCTTAAATGAAGCGGAACTTTCTGTTCAGTCGGTTGTGGATCCTTACGCTCGTGCTGATTTCTTTTATACCGTTGGCGAAGACCCTAACACAGGAAAGTTCTCAGGAGGAATTGAAGAGGGCTATTTAACTACCACATCCTTGCCTGCTCATCTTCAACTAAAAGCAGGAAGGTTTAAGCAAGCTGTGGGGCGTATAAATCCTATACATTCACATGCTCTACCTTTCATTGACCTCCCCGATGCCTATGTGAATTTTTTCGGTGAAGAAGGGTTGAAAGGAGATGGACTTTCCTTAGCCTGGTTATTACCCAATCCTGTTTTTTTTCAGGAACTAACTCTGGAAGCATCAAGTGTAGCTGAAAGCCCGAGCTTTGCACGAAGCGGCAAAAATAATTATCTCTATCTGGCTCATTTGAAAAATTTCTGGGACTTATCGGCAAATGCCACATTAGAACTGGGACTTTCAGCTATTACCGGAGAAAATTTAATGAAAAAGACAACCAATATCGGAGCGCTTGATCTCACCTATAAATGGAAGCCTATCAGGTATAATACATACAAATCGGTTACTTTTCAAAATGAATTGTATTACAGTCAGGCTATGCTCGACAGTTCAAAAGTAAATGCCATAGGATTTTATTCCATGTTAAGTGTACAAGTGGCAGAGCGATGGTTTCTAGCCGGTCGATTTGATTATTCCAACAGTCCTTATTCTGTAAAATTCGTGCAGGAATCCGGTTGTGTGACACTTGGCTGGCATGCCACTGAATTTCAGAAAATTGAACTGGAAGGGAAATACACTTCTATGAATCAAGGCCTTATTGAAAACAATTATGCGAAAAAGTTTGTCATGGCCTATCTGCGTTGGATTTTTATCATTGGTACACATGGCGCGCACACGTATTGAAACAGTTAAGAGTTAAGAGTTTTGAATTAAGAGTTAAAAATTGTAAAAATAAAAAAATGAAAACAAAAATCATTCTTATACTAATAGCTTCCGTTGCTACGATATATAGTTCGTTAGCTGGTACAATTCATGTTGTTACAACAACACAAGATACAAGAAGCATTGCTGAATTAATCGGGGGGAATAAAATTGATGTGTTCGCTATCGCAACGGGTTACCAGAATCCGCATTTTGTTGATCCCAAACCCAGTTACATCATTAAACTTGCCAATGCCGATTTGTATGTTACCCTTGGTCTGGATTTGGAGGCTGGTTGGTCACCTTCATTATTGAGTAGTTCTAAAAATAAAAAAATTCAGAAAGGCAGAGATGGTTATGTAGATGCTTCCATTGGAGTTACGCTGATGCAAGTTCCATCTGCTATTAATCGCTCTGATGGAGATATACACGCCTTCGGAAATCCCCATTACTGGCTTAACCCAGGGAATGGAAAAACCATTGCACGAAATATTTGTAATGGTCTTGAAAAAATTTCTCCTGAAAATAAAGATTTTTTTGAAGCTAATCTTAAGATATTTGATGCACAAATAGATTTAAGAATGAAGGGCTGGTCAACCCAAATGGCTGGCTTCAAAGGAACAAAGGTAATTGCGTACCATAATGAATGGTGCTATTTTGAAAATTGTTTTGGATTGAAAATTGTAGATTTCATGGAACCTAAACCTGGTATTCCTCCCACACCTTCACAATTGGTAAAAATCATAAATGAAGTAAAAGAAAACAGTATTAAGGTAATTATTACTTCACCCTACTTTACAGCATCTTCATCAGATGTCGTTTCAAAACAAACAGGAACGAAAACCTTGATACTTGCAACTTCTGTGGGAGCATTCGATTCAATAAAAAATTATTATGACTTGTTTGATTACAACATTAAATTATTAACAGGTGCGTTGAAATAAGTTTAAAACAATATGATTCATTGCTCCTCATACTTTCTCGACTCCCCTCGAAATGCCTTAACCGAAAAGTGCGTGGTCATGTTGAGCTTGTCGAAACATGTGCGTTGGCTTCCCACACTCTTCGACAAGCTCAGAGTGACAGCCGCAATTGACATTCTGACCCTTCTCCTGACTTGCGCAAGCTATTTCGGGCGGAGTTGAGAAAGCGGGTAGGATAATGCAGTATAACACAGATAAAAAAAATAAAAATAGAAACCCCAAAACTCATCATTATGTTCAATATGTTTCAGTTAGATTTTATGGTACTGGCCTTTGTAGTCAGTATCGTTATAGGAATAGTTCTTTCTTATCTTGGTGTACACGTTGTAGGTAGAGGAATTGTTTTTGTGGATCTTGCATTAGGGCAGATTGCTTCACTCGGAGTTGCTTTCTCTGATTATGTTGGGTTTGGAAAAACAATAATTCCAATAGTGTTTGCTTTATCCGGGGCACTATTGATGTCACTTATTAATATTCGTGATAAACGATTAAGGTTAGAAGCCATTATCGGAATAATTTATGCCGTAGCTTCCGCTGTAACAGTGATGTTCATATCCAAAACCCCGCATGGTGATTCAGATATTCAGGAGGTGTTGTTCGGAAATATCCTTTCGATAGACTGGGCACAAATAAAAATTATCGGAATTGTTTTCGGAGGGCTTGCCTTGTTTCATCTCCTATTTTACAAAAAGTTTTTTATGCTTACCGAATGTTTTGAAAATGAAAACCCGGAAATGAAAGCAACATATTTTAAGAAAAAGGGAGAATTTAGTTTCTGGAATTTTTTGTTTTATTTATCAATAGGGCTGGCCATTGTTTTTGCAGTGCGTGTAAGCGGTGTTATTCCTGTATTTTCTTTTCTCATCATTCCGGCAGTGGCGGCAATTATGTTATCGAAAAACAAATTGGGTTTAGTCATTACTTCAATAATCATCAGTTTGCTGGGTGCGTTTTTCGGATTATATGTATCCTATCATTATGATTTCCCGGCAGGCTCATCATTAGTGGCAGTATTGGGAGTAATTTTCCTGATGGTATCGATGTTCTATCTTTTCAAGACAAGGGTTAAAAAGAAGGAATAAAATAGGAAAGCACTTCGATGGGGGCGCACTTTAGAGCCAGCATTTAACGAATAATTCTAAAAGGAAAGAATGAAGTATGTTTGATTAAAAATTAGTCCAACTTTCTAATTATCCATCTCTCCAATTCTCCAATTCTCTAATTCTCCATCTCTCTAAATCAATAATTATGCTCAGCTCACCAAAGTATTAATCCCTAATTCCATCACTTTCATTTCAATCTCTTTCAACTTTTCGTGAGAAATTGGTTCAAGTCCTTCTCCAGCTGTTGCCCTGTTAATTGAATATAGCATTACCTGATGCGGGTTTATTTTTTTTAATAATTCAAGCCATGCATTCACATTTATATCATTAGTGTTGTCAATAAAAACTCCATTAACCATTCCCTTTAAAAACATAGACTGAACGGTTAAATCTCCATTAAAATATTGCAAATGGTCAACTATCCAACTCAAACTAATATGCGAATGGGGATCGTTTATTTGCTTAAACAGCTCCTCAGTACCGGCATCTAATTTCAAAATTCGGGAATTCACTTTCTTGAGTGCTTCTACCACGCTTTTCCTGTTCAGCATAGTGGCGTTAGTGAGTACAGCAATTTTTGTGTTTGGGAAAATTTGGTTTCTTAATTCTATTGTATCATTAATGATTTCTAAAAACTGAGGATGCATAGTAGGTTCACCATTACCTGCAAATGTAATTGCATCAGGGGTGATATTTTCTGATTTTAATTGCATCAGTTTTTCTTCCAGATTTTTTTTTACATCACTTCTGGAATGAAAGGTCTGGGCCGATTTACTTTTTATGCCGGTCCATCCGCACTCACAATAGATACAATTAAAATTACAGAGTTTTGAATCAATCGGTAAAAGGTTTACACCCAATGAAATACCTAGTCTCCGGCTTTTTATAGGGCCAAAAATAATTTTATCAAACAAAAAAGTATCTGTATTCATTTATATTATTTTATTATTTGTTTTAAAAAAATTGTTAGTAATAGCTATTGCATTTGGCTTGATCGTGAATTAACTTTGTATTATAAAGTAATACGAATTTACGAAATCTCTTCAAATATAAAAACAGTGGCAATTTGTAATTCACAGGTTGAACAAGTGTTTTTCGCGAATCAGTCTGTAATATATATAGACAAAGTTAGGTTTTATAATGATTGTTTTTTTGGGGGAATAAATTTTTGTCATCCGGAAAGGTTATAAAACACATTTTCAAAATAACAAATTTTTAAATTAACAATTTGAGATTGTTATCAACACAGCGACACGAAAAGTTTATGATAAAAAGTGAAATGTTAAAAAGTTAATTCAAATGTTAAGAACTAGTAAATTTAAACTGAATTAACAATCCTAAATTGCACTCGAATTTAAATCGAAAATGAAACCTATCAAAAATCTTAAAAATATAGCCAAGATGTTAACTTTAGAAGTGCCTAAAAAGCCCGTAGTAAGTAGCGAACAGACGTTTACTTATAACAAAGTATTAGAAAGTTGTATTACTTATTTTAATGGTGATGAGCTTGCTGCAACCACCTGGATGAATAAATATGCAATGAAAAATAAAGCCGGAAATTTTCTTGAACTTACACCGGATGATATGCATTTGCGTATGGCAAAGGAATTTGCGCGAATAGAATTAGATTATAAAACAAAAGCTCATCTTAACGGTAGTTTTAAATTACTTTCGAAGTATGGGCAGGAAAGAGAATTACTGGATGAGAAAAAAATCTTTCAGTACTTCAGAGACTTTAAATATGTTATTCCGCAAGGTAGTGTGATGACATCGTTGGGAAACTCCCATGTTATTGCATCACTTTCTAATTGCATCGTTCTTCCCGAAATTTATGATTCCTATGGTGGTATATCATACACTGACCAGCAGTTAGCGCAACTCTTCAAAAGAAGATGCGGTGTTGGTATTGACATATCTACTTTAAGACCTTCCGGTATGTCGGTTTCCAACGCTGCCGGAACAACTACAGGAGCCGTATCCTTCATGGAGCGTTTTTCAAATACAACACGTGAAGTAGCGCAAAACGGCAGAAGAGGTGCATTAATGATAACATTAGATATTGCACATCCCGACGTTGAACAATTCATAACAGTAAAACAAGACCTGTCAAAAATTACAGGTGCAAATATTTCAATTCGTCTTTCCGACGAGTTTATGAATGCTGTTGCCAATAATACAAATTATACCCTGCGCTGGCCAATTGATTCAGCTGAACCAAAATTTACAAAAGTTGTTAAAGCTCAGGATTTGTGGAATACAATTGTAAAATGTGCGCATAGCTCTGCCGAACCAGGTTTGATATTTTGGGACAGGCAACATTATTATTCCACTTCTTCGGTTTATCCCGGATTTAAAAATGTTTCTACCAATCCTTGTTCTGAAATTGCTATGCAGGGCGGTGATAGTTGCAGACTAATTGCGCTTAATTTATTTAATTTCATCGAAAAGCCGTTTACACCTGAAGCTAAATTTAACTATAAGAAATTTCAGGAAGTCACCTATGAATCGCAACGCTTGATGGATGATTTGGTGGACCTTGAATTGGAAGCTATCGAAAGAATATTAGCTAAAATAGAAGCAGATCCGGAACCGGCATATATTAAGGAAGTGGAAGTAAGTACTTGGAAACTCCTTTATAATGCAGGTAAAAAAGGTAGAAGAACAGGTTTAGGTTTCACCGCTCTTGGAGATACATTGGCAGGTTTAGGTTTGAAATTTGATTCGGCTGAAGCTATTGCGGAAGTGGATAAAATAATGAAGTTGAAATGTGAAGCTGAATTTGATAGCTCTATTGATATGTCACTGGAACGTGGGAAATTTGCTGACTTTGATCCGGAGATTGAAAATACATCTGAATTTGTTCAGATGCTTGAAAAGGAATTGCCTCAGGTTTATACACGAATGATGAAATTGGGCAGAAGAAATATTTCTATCAGCACGGTTGCTCCAACAGGAACACTTAGTATGTTGGCTCAATCATCATCAGGGCTGGAGCCTGTATTTATGCTTTCCTACAAACGCAGAAGAAAAGTGAATCTACAGGATAAAAATCAAAAGGTTGATTTTGTTGATCCTCAGGGCGATTCATGGCAGGAATTTACGGTATATCACCATAAATTAAAGCAATGGATGGAAATAACCGGTGAAACCGATATTGCAAAAAGTCCTTATGCCGGATCAACAGCTCCGGAAATTGATTGGAAAAAACGTATCGAATTACAGGCGGTAGTTCAAAAATATACAACACACTCTATTAGTTCAACAATTAACTTAGCTAACGACGTTCAGGTTGATAAAGTGGGACAAATCTATTTAGAAGCCTGGAAAAGTGGACTTAAGGGTATTACCGTTTATCGTGATGGATCAAGATCAGGAGTATTGGTTGCTACAACTCCAAAAATAGAATTAAACGATATTAAAGAATCACGTCCTCCAAAGCGCCCAAAAGTTTTAGAATCGGAAGTGGTTCGTTTTATGAATCATGATGAAAAATGGATTGCCGTTGTGGGTATATTAAAAGGAAAACCGTATGAGGTTTTCACAGGTCGTGTGGAGGATTCATTAAGCATCCCCAATTGGGTGGAAAAAGGATGGGTAATTAAAAATGCATCCGAAGAATCATGTAAACGTTATGATTTCAGGTTCATGGATAAGGACGGATACAAGGTAACTATCGAAGGACTTTCCAGATCGTTCAACAAAGAATATTGGAACTATGCCAAATTGATTTCAGGCGTATTACGTCATGGAATGCCATTGCCTCAGGTTGTGGCTTTGATTGGAGACCTTAATCTTTACAGTGATAATATTAATACCTGGAAAACAGGCGTTGTGCGTGCCCTCAAAAAATATATTCCTGACGGTACAAAAGCCGCTGACCATAAATGTGGCGAATGTGGAGTTGAGGATGGATTGATTTTTGAAGAAGGCTGCATTAAATGCAAAAATTGCGGTAATTCCAAATGTGGTTAATCCGGGTTTTATAGCTGCTTTTTAGATGAAAAAGTTATTAGGTTGGTGTTACCAATTTAATAACTTTTTCATTTTAAAGTTACTATTAATAGGCTGTTACAGCAAGGGGGATTGTGATTTCTCTTAACAGGGATTATGATTTCTCTCATGTTTTTTTGTGAGTTTTTCCTTACTTTTGCGTAAATTGTAGAACTTAATACAGATCTTTTCTGTATCTTTGTTATAATATGGGGAGTTTATATAATTGAAGGATTTTAAATTTTTAGTTCTTCCTTGAAGAATTGATTCTAAGAATGCAAACGTGTTTCCAGGAATCAACAAACTAAAAATCAATAAATTATAGCTTTATGCTTTCCCCTTTAAAATTCCATAAATGAGTAACAAATCTGAACATACTTTTCATATTCCAGTGATGGGATTAGGATTTACTATTGATACACCGGTAAAGGTGGCTCGGTTTGGTATATCGTCCGTTGTTTCAATTATTCAGGATATTTTAGTTGAGCAAATGCGTGAGTTTTATTGTAAACAAACTGCTGAAGTATATATTCCTATCCCTGATGAAGATATCGACCATAGGGCAAAACGGATTACTGCTTACCTCGATCTGCTTCAACGCATAGTTGACAAACAGGTAATTGAAATGAAAAAAGAACCTTTTGAGGATGGGAAGGACATTGTAAAATATTTTAGACTTCTGCCTGATAGCTCTCCTGTTAAACAACTCTACACAGAAATGACGAAGATGAGCGGAGAAGCGAAGGAAATTGCTCAAAAACAATTACGAAACAAAATTACTGCCGGAGCTATCGATGTAAATATCATGACAAAGATAGATAATCAAAATTATTCAAAAAATAATGAGCTGCTTCCAATGGAATATTGCGATGCAGTGGCAGCTTTTCGTGGATTTGCCAACAGTTCGCTTGATTCATCTATTGTTTTCTCGGCAGGTTTGAACCCTCGTTTATACGCCTTTCTCGAAAACTTTAAAGATTTTTTTCCTGATGATAACGGGAATATTAAAAAGAAAATTATCCTGAAAGTAAGTGATTTCCGGTCAGCAATAATACAAGGTAAGTTTCTTGCAAAAAAAGGAGTTTGGATTTCTGAGTTTCGAATAGAGTCGGGGTTAAATTGCGGTGGACATGCATTTCCAACAGATGGATACTTGCTGGGGCCAATATTGGAAGAATTTAAAAATAAAAAGGAAGAGCTCAAGATTGAACTGCTTGGAATGGTTAACAAGACGCTGGAAGAGAAAAATCTTGCAATGCTGCCTTCTTCAATGGAATTCCGCCTTACTGTTCAAGGAGGAATTGGAACTGCCAAAGAGGATTTATTTTTAAGAGAATATTACAATGTTGATGGCACCGGATGGGGAAGTCCATTTTTATTAGTTCCAGAAGCTACAAACGTTGATGAGATAACTTTGCAGCAGCTTGCACACGCAAAAAAAGAAGACTATTTTTTGAGTTATGCTTCACCGCTTGGCATCCCATTTAACAATTTCAGAAAGAGCTCTTCGGAAGAACAGAGAGTATTACGTATTGAAAAAAACAGACCAGGGAGCCCTTGCTACAAGAAATTTCTGGCATTTAATACTGAATTCACCGAAAAAGCAATTTGTACCTCATCACGGCAATACCAAAATCTTAAATTGAAGCAATTAGCCACACTCAATTTGCCGAAGGAGCAATATGAAGCAAAATTTGAAGAAATTACTACCAAAGATTGTCTTTGTGATGGGCTTTCTTCAACAGTATTGTTGAAAAATCATTTGCCTGTCCCTCACAACCTTGATGCTGTTGCCATCTGTCCCGGTCCAAATCTTGCTTATTTTTCAAAAACGTTTTCATTGGAGGAAATGATTGACCATATTTATGGACGAATAAATGCTCTCAATAGTCTTTATCGTTCAAATATGTTTATCAATGAGTTGAAAATGTATATTGATTACCTGAAAAATGAAGTGGAAAAAAATTTAAACTCCCTGACAGAAAAACAAACAAAATATTTTTCCTCTTTCAAATCCAATCTTTTGCAGGGAATTGAATATTACAAAGAGCTTATTCCAAAAATGGCACACGAAGCGGAGGATTTTAAAAACCGTATGGGTGAAGAAATCGAAACCATGAAGTTTAATCTTGTTAATTTCTATTTTTCCGAAGGTGTGAAAACGGTTTGATGTGCTGAACGATGTGCTGATATACCCGATGTGCTGATTAAAATAATGTGCTGATGTGCTGATATACCGATGTGCTGATTAAAACTGATGTGCTGATAATAAAGTTGCCCGTTATTAATCTTTATCCGTCAATACCCCGGTGCTCTGCTTCGGAATTAAAGAGTCCGTAGTTTCTTTTTGTTTGATACCCCGACAGCTCTGCTTCGGGGTAATTCATTAATGCTTCCACATCGACATATCGAAAGATCAACAAATCAGCTCATCATTACATCAACACATAACAACATCAGCACATCGACACATTGACTCATCAGCACATCGACACATCGACACATCGACACATCGACACATCGACACATCAGCACATCAGCATATCAATATTATCTTCCGCGTACCATTCAGCAAAGGATGTTGAAGTTTCACTTAAGAGCACGTGGTGGAGTTTTATTCCTTCAGATAGTTGAGGCATTATTCTTTCTACAAAATCCACTATTAAATTTTCGCAAGTAGGCTGGTAACCGACCAGAATAACCTTCTCGAAAATATTTTCTTTTTCTCCAAACCCCTTGTGAGGAGAGTCTGCATTAAGAACCAACGAATGATCAAACTGATCTATGATTTGATTATTCACAATCTCTTTTAAATCCGTAAAGTCAACCACCATGCCATTTTTGGGGTGATTTTTCTGATTATTTACCTTCCCGATTATACTAACCAAAAGCTTGTATGAATGACCGTGGATATTTTTACATGGACCATCATATCCATAAAGCGCATGAGCCATCTCGAAATGAAACTCTTTTGTAACCCTTATATTATTCATGTTTTATAAATGTGCTGATTTCTTTTGTTATCAAACAAAGGAAAGAAATTAAAACTTAACTGAGAATATTTTTGTTGAAATAAGTTTTAGATTAAAGATATTGTGGGGTCAGGCTTATTAGGTTGCAATGGAACTGGTGTTGTATTGGAAATGTCATCCCGAGTGGCTTTTCGCCAGGAGGGATCTTGTGAATCAATGGAATGTATCATTAAAAAAACAAGATCCCTCACGAAAAGTTCGGGATGACAGAGATAATAAACAAACAATCAATTCTCCCTTTCATTTTTTTTACTGTTTTTCAATGAACATTTTTCATAATTTCGCTTTTATTTCCCGAAAACAAATGCTGAAAAAACATCTTGATAAACATTTAATTGAGGCTGGTTGTGATGAAGCAGGCAGAGGCTGTTTGGCAGGTCCTGTATTTGCTGCCGCAGTAATTTTTCCTAAAAAATTCAAAAATTCACTCATTAATGATTCTAAAAAATTAAGCGATAAACAACGTAAATTGCTTCGTAAAACTATTGAAGAAGAAGCCATTACATGGGCAGTTGCTGAGGTAAGCGCAAAAGAAATTGATGAAATAAATATATTAAATGCTTCCTTTTTAGCGATGCACCGGGCTATTGATCAATTAAAAATCTCTCCGCAAAGTTTATTGATTGATGGAAATCGTTTTAATAAGTATAAAGAAATACCTCATACCTGCATTATACAAGGCGATAGTAAATATCTGAGCATCGCTGCAGCATCAATTTTAGCAAAAACATATCGTGATGATTATATGGATGCCCTGCATACCCAATTTCCAATGTACGACTGGATAAACAATAAAGCTTACGGTACTCCAAAACATCTCAAAGCGATTAAAAAGTATGGGTTCACCGATCACCATCGCAAAAGTTTTCATATAGCAATTACTGAGCTGTAACTATTTTTCATGCTTTTCGTTATATGGTAGCAATTGCATAGAGCCATTACATTCGGCTCGAAGTTTGTGTACTGAACAGTTCGAAATTAAACTAAAATTGATAGCCATGAAAAAAGCCTACCTGATTTCAATGATGTTTTTTTTGAGTGTATTATCAATCAAAGCACAAACATCTCTTACTACTGCAGTCGATTTTACCGTAACGGATACTCACGGAAACTCACACAATTTGTATAGCATATTAAATTCGGGCAAATACGTTTGTTTGGATTTTTTCTTCACAACCTGCGGTCCTTGCCAGCAAACATGCCCATTTTTCAAAGAAACATTTACTAACTATGGCTGTAATACACAGGATATATATTTTATGTCGATCGACCAGGGTAATACTAATGCTGAGGTAGATGCTTATGAAACTACATTTCTGGGTGGCAATGCTGGCTATCCAGCAATTGGTGGAACCCAAGGCGGCGGTAATGGGGTTTGCGCAACCTACGCGCCCGGGGGATATCCAACGTATATTCTAATTGCACCAAATAAGCAAATTATCGAAACTGATATGTGGCCTATATCAAGTGCAGCAAATTTTGATTCGTTCATCAGTACACATTCATTAGCTCACAAAACATGCTTGCCTGCCGCAATTGAAGAAACAACGCCAATTAGCAACATCTCTTTTTATCCAAACCCTGCTGTAAATGATTTAACTATTGAATCATCAGGTAAAGAAAAAATAAACGCTATTAAAATCTATGATGTGCTTGGTAAGTTACAAATCAATCTATCCATTGATAATAAAGAACGTTATGTGTTGAATGTGGCAGAGCTTGAAAGAGGAATTTATTATTTGGAAGTTACTTTTGAAAACAATACTACGTTAACAAAAAAGTTGAGAAAGCAATAAAAATCAGCCCTTCTACATTATATGGTGTTGTTTTATAAATTCTCCACGCTAGTTAATTTCATTGGGAAAGTCGGTTATTATCCCGTCTACTCCCAATGAAATAAGGTTATTAACTATTCGTTGGTTATTAAGCACCCACACATTTACTTTTTTGCCATTAGCTTTGATTCTTTTAATAATTCCTTTATTTGCAAAATGATAATTGAGGCTGTATTCATCTATGTATGGATACTTGTTGAAGTTAAATGATTCAATGCTCTTTCCTATAATTACCGGGAAAATTTTAAATTTATTTACAAAAAGTTTGTGAAGCTTTATTGAAGGGTCTTTCTGGTGGATTCTTTCCAGAACTTCTGTATAAAATGAGTGTATAATACACCAGTTGCCAGCATTGTTTTCTTTGATTATTTTCAAAACATTTTCTTCAATATTCGGATAAAAATCATTCCCGTTTTTTATTTCAATGACAAGTTCGGCCTGCCCGTGAATAAATTTAAATTGCTTATCTGCTTTAGACATGCTGTCTTTTATTGTTTTGTAATTC
>JAVHPR010000216.1:0-3168 GCA_036170695.1 Bacteroidia bacterium | reverse complement strand
GTCGAAATATGTGCGATGGCTTCTTAAATTATGAAATTAGGGATATTTGTCGTACTCCCGTTTCGTAAATTCGTTATTTATTAGGTATTAGTAACCATTGTTAAATTAATTGCAATATCTCCTCTACGCATTTTCTATCGTTGGACAAACGAGGAACTTTATGCTGTCCGCCCAACTTACCTTTTGATTCAAACCATTTATAAAATGTACCTTCAGGAAGTGATTTAACAATTGGTTGTTTCAAAATAAGATTTTGGTAACGCTTCGCTTCATAATCCGAATTAATCGATTTTAAAGCGTTATCAAGCATTTCAGTAAAATATTCTATAGTGCTCGGTTGTCTTTCAAACTCAATAAGCCACTCATGAGCGCCGTTTTCATTGCCCTGCATATAAACAGGTGCCGCAGTATATTCCTTCATCAGCGCACCGGATTTTTCACAAGCTATGCCCAAAGCTTTATCAGCATTGTCCACAATCACTTCTTCTCCAAAAGCATTCATAAAATGTTTGGTACGGCCTGTAATTTTAAAACGAAAAGGATTTAACGATGTAAACTTAATGGTATCTCCAAGCATATAACGCCATAAGCCAGCATTTGTAGATATTACCAAACCATAGGTTGTGTTCAGGTCAACGGCCTCAAGCAATACAGTTTTTGAATTGGAATGTCCCAGTTCATTGATGGGCATAAATTCATAATAAATCCCGTAATCAAGCATCAACAATAATTCAGAAGAATCAAGCTGATCCTGTATTCCGAAAAATCCCTCAGAAGCATTGTATAACTCCAGATAATTCATATCCGGTTTATTAAATATTGCTTTAAACTGTTCCTTATAAGGGGCAAAATTTACTCCTCCATGAAAATAAACTTCCATGTCAGGCCAAACTTCCACAATCGATTTTTTTCCTGTAATTTCCAATACACGCTTCATTATAAGCAACATCCATGAAGGTACACCGGCGAGACTTACAAGGTTTTCATTAATAATTGCGTTTGAAATTTTTTCAATTTTCTCATCCCATTTATCCATCAAAGCAATAGATAAATCAGGTGATCGAAAAAACTCAGCCCACATGGGTAAATTATTCATCATAATAGCTGATAAATCGCCATTCTGTGATTCATAATTTCCAAAATTATCAGTTGCTAAACTTCCGGCTAAGCCTAAATTTTTCCCTGTAAATAATTGTGTATCAGGGTGCAGCGAACAATATATGGCCAGCATATCACGCCCTCCATTGTAGTGACAATCATCCAGTGACTCTTCACTTACCGGAAGAAATTTGCTTTTATCATTGGTAGTTCCCGACGATTTTGCAAACCATTTGATATCAGTATTCCATAAAACATTTTGCTCCCCCCTGCGAACTCTGTCAATAAAAGGTTTCAGTGTTTCATAATCCTGTAACGGAACATTTGATATAAATTGTTCATGGTTATTAATATTTTTATAATCGTGCTGTTTTCCCCATTCTGTGTCTTTTGCAGCCGCAATTAACTTCCTTAACGACTCATTTTGCACATCTATTGGATACTTCATAAAAAGTTCAATTTGATGCATCCGTTTTTTCATCCACCAACTGGCTATTGAGTTAAGTATTGGCATAGGTTTGATTCGTTATTTGATGATTAGCTGATATGAAGAAAAAAAACAATATATAAATTTGTTGATAAAGGTATTAAATTTAAGTGCTAAGAATAATGACTTTAATCAAAATACAAATCTATCTGCTCCTATACTTTGAATTGATATTTGTAAAATTGCTGAAGTGAAATTGTAAAATTGAAATATTGCATGCAATTAATTAAACAGAAAATGTACTTTTGCATTCCTAATTAAAAAAAATAAAACGTTATGAGCAAAGGACCTATTTCAAATTTCATTGAAAAACATTATAAACACTTTAATGCAGCTACACTGGTAGACGCCGCAAAAGGATATGAAGCGCATCTTACCGAAGGCGGAAAAATGATGGTTACACTGGCTGGTGCCATGAGTACAGCTGAATTAGGGAAATCATTAGCCGAAATGATTCGCCAGGGAAAGGTTGATATTATTTCATGTACAGGAGCTAATCTCGAAGAAGACATTATGAATTTAGTAGCACATTCACATTATAAACGTGTGCCTCATTATCGTGATCTTTCGCCTCAGGATGAGTGGGACTTATTAGAGAATCACTACAACCGTGTTACAGATACCTGTATTCCGGAAGAAGAAGCTTTTCGCAGATTGCAAAAACATATTTACAAAATCTGGAAAGATGCCGATACTAAAGGCGAACGCTTCTTTCCACACGAGTATATGTATAAAATATTATTAAGTGGTGAGCTGAAACAGTATTACGAAATAGATCCGAAAGATTCATGGATGCTGGCTGCAGCCGAACGTAATTTACCAATGGTGGTGCCGGGTTGGGAAGATTCTACCATGGGAAATATTTTCTCGTCGTATGTAATCAAAAATGAAATCAAAGCATCTACCATGAAATCCGGCATTGAATATATGGTTTGGTTAGCCGACTGGTATCCAAAAAATTCAGGGGGAAAAGGAATTGGGTTCTTCCAGGTTGGAGGAGGCATTGCCGGTGATTTCCCGATATGCGTTGTTCCTATGCTTTATCAGGATATGGAAATGAAAGATATTCCTTTCTGGAGTTATTTTTGCCAGGTTTCTGATTCAACAACCAGTTATGGCTCCTATTCAGGAGCAGTCCCCAACGAGAAAATTACCTGGGGAAAACTCGATATTCATACACCTAAATTCATTGTGGAATCAGATGCGACCATTGTTGTACCATTGATGTTTGCATGGATTTTGGGGTGGTAAAAACACCTCTCCCCTAAATTGCCTATTGTTAAATTGTTAAATTGCCTAATTGATAAAATGACCGTAATTTTTATTTTATTAGGTTTTTCTAACTATTTTTTTTACTTTAGCATTTGATTTCTGTATTTATTTTTTATTAACACAATATTATTTATTTTTTGACGTTAACGATATAAATTCAATTTATTATTCACCCCGGCTTTGATTAACAATCTTTAACAAAGCCCTAAAATAGGAGACCCTGATATAGAGTATACTTTACTTTTTTATAATTAACCACAAATAAAAAAGGAGGTACCTATGCTTACGAAGCAGATTGTTGACGACCAAGA
>JAVHPR010000215.1:0-3182 GCA_036170695.1 Bacteroidia bacterium | reverse complement strand
AGGAGCTAAGATACTATTTTTTTACATGTCTAAAGCAGATAAGCAATTCATTTAAATTCCTCTTGTTTTGGTAAAACAAAAAACTATTTACGCCGACAAAAATCATTACAATAATGACACCTATTCCTAGTTTTTTTTCAAATGAAATCATGTTTAGCATATTTATGATACTTTAAGGCCAACCACTAAAATATCATCGGTTTGAATATTGTTCCCTTGCCAGAGTTTAAGATAATCTTGCAAATCTTTTTTTATTGTAGTCTTTTCTTTAAGTATGGAGAGCTGTTGTATAAATCTTTTTTTTGTCAGTTTTTTCCGGTCTGTACTATCGTATTGGTCAGTTATTCCATCAGTAAATAAAAAGAATGTATCGTTGCTCCTCAGTTGTATTGTTTGTTTACTGAAAAGCGAATGGTTGTTTTCGGGACCTCCAATTGAAAATTTATCTGGCAGAAGTTCTATTAATTGATTGTCCCTGAAATATATAATGGGGCGCTTTCCACCGGCATATTCCATAGTGTTTGTTCTGGTATTTATCACACACAGAGCAATGTCCATTCCATCATGTGAGGATGTTAGTTTCTGATGCAAAATTTTGTTGATCCGCAAATTCAACCTATTCAATATTTCAGCCGGATCGCAAATCTTTTCCGAGTTCACAATATCACTCAAATTGTTATGGCCAAGCATTGAAAGAAGAGCCCCAGGAATACCGTAACCAGTACAATCAGCAACAGCGATAAAAAAATATCCATCATTATACCCTGCCCAATAAAAATCTCCCCCAACAATATTTTTGGGAGAATAAAGTGCAAAATGTTTTATTCCTTCAGGACATAAAAGTTTTAAATCAGGAAGCATACTATCCTGAATTGTCTTTGCAGCATGTATGCTATCCTGAATATCATTATATGCAATTTTAAGTTTATGATTCGACGATAGTAGTTTTTCATTGAGCGCCTTCGCTTTTTCTTTAGCTGCATTAAGCTCAATATGTGTTGAAACTCTGGCACTTAATTCAGGTGCATTAAAAGGCTTTGTAACATAATCTACCGCCCCTAATTCAAAACCAAATAATAAGTCTTTGGTTTCTGTTTTTGCCGTTAAAAATATTACAGGAATATCTTTTGTTTCGTGATTAGCCTTTAAAAGCCTGCAAACTTCATAACCATCCATTTCCGGCATCTGAATGTCGAGCAATATTAAGTCAGGAGTCCTATTTTTCACACTTTCAAGTGCGTGTATGCCCGAAGTGGATATACTAATTCCATATCCTTTATCATAAAGAATACTACAAAGTAGTTGAATATTCTGGGGGGTATCATCCACAATTAAAATCAATGGTTTCTTTAGTTTTTTCATCAATAAAATAATTTTTATAGTAGGCTAAATATAATATCCAATAAACACTAATCGTATTTTATAAAATAAAACGTGATGAAAATTATATTGGTTTTGGTTGAACGAGCATGTTGGCGTGTTTTTCACACGCTTACATAATGTTAGCTGCTGGCAATTATTCTACTATTATTTTTCTAGTGAATTTTTGTCCTTTGTTGTCGAGTGAAACAAAATACAAACCTGTCTTTAGTCCTAAATTATGGACAGTTAGCTGTTCGCTAAATATTTCACTATATAATAATTCCCCCAATAAATTATGGACTGTCAATTTGCAATTACCAATATTCTCGGATAATCTGATGGTTATTTGTCCATTGCTTGGATTTGGAAACAAATCGAATAATAATTGATTTGATAAAATATCTTCAACACCAGTTAAGGCTGAACAGTTAACTTTGTAAACTGCTTTTTCAGCACTGCTTGATGGTAAAGGACTACCAATCATAAGTATTCCACTTGCTGTTTTGCGTATTGTAACATTGTTAGGCAAGCCAAAAGTGTTGGTTTGTACTGAATAATTACTGCCATTTACAGCTATTAATCTAGTTGCATTTGCTCCATTTTTCCCTGAAAAATACAAGTCGTTACCACAATGTTCAGCACTGCCATAAAGCATTGGAGAAAGATTGTCAATGGCAAAAGTTGAAGGTGTACCACCTACTATTTTTTTTGTGCCAGCCAAAGTGCCATCTGTAACCCAAAGTGCTTTGTTACTTGAATTTACCGTGTAAAGTGTGTCTAAAGTTTCAAAATAAACCAATGAGTTAGTTGTTCTTGAAGAGCCAACGCCAACATCCCCGCATGGTCGTGAATTGGCAACACTGTTAAAATTTAAAGGCGTAGCAATGCCACCTGAGATAGAAACATACTCTTTACCAACACTAGTTGTTGCAATTATTGCAATAACACCATTTGGGGTTACACCAATAATTCTAAGTAAATTTTTATTGGATGCCGTCTCAGTGTAAAGAACAGTTTTAGTTCCATTATCGCTAACTTTATAAACTTTACTAACGCCAACAGAACCTGAGCCGAAAGGAGTGCAATAATAATACTCATTGTTATAGACTGTTCCATAGTCATAACTACCAGTGGTCGATGAATCAATTTTAGAAATATTTCCAGTTAATAAATCAATTCTTTTAAGTTGAGGTGGAGCAACGACTGATGTTGTTACTTCCCAATAAATAATAGAATTTGTTGTATGTTGCATTTCATTAATCCCCCCCCCAAAACCTGAATTTTCTCTAACAGCTAATGTTTGTATGCTAGAAGGGGATGTGTAATCAGTTTTATATATTTTATCTTGGGTTCTAAAATAAGTAAAGTTGCCTTTGTGAAAGTAATCACCTAAAATAACTTTGTCACCTGTATAACCAGCCATTGGAAGTTGTCCGCCGGTTATATCAGTTGCTGTAGTACCGTCAAATAATTTAAATGGTGAGCCATTAGCTACAGGGTATATTCCTTTGCCATTATTCCAAATCATTGTTTGAAAAGGGTCTGCTGTGAATGTGGTGATAAGTGTTGCGGTGTTACCTCCATCAACTTTCATGAGAGTTAATGCAGGATAATTTACTACGTAATAGTTTGATGAGTCTGATGCAACCTTGCCAAAATTTGTTGTACTACCATTTGGTTGGTAAATGTTTGTAGTTTGTGAATAGCTGTACAGAGTCAAACAGGTAAGAATTCCTAATGTAAAAAGTTGTTTTTTCATAAATTGTTTATTGAATGTCCGTAATTGTACCTAAAGAAAAATAAAGTATTAAATTTGAGGC
>JAVHPR010000214.1:0-15704 GCA_036170695.1 Bacteroidia bacterium | reverse complement strand
TAAAAAGTTTTTGGAAAAACGCTTATCCCGAAGTACGTAAAGAATTAAGAATACGATACAAACGCCACCATTGGCCCGAAGATCCCTGGACAGCAGAAGCAATGGCCGGGGCAAAGAAAAGGTAAGCCCACCCCAGCCCTCCCAAAGGGAGGGAGAAACAGCACACAAGCCAAGGTGTGGAGTTTTAATAAAATTACAATTTAGATTAATCACAATAAATGTCATATTGAACACAGTGAAACACTGTTAATTGATAAAAAAGATTCTTAACCATTCAGAATGTTACAAAAACTATACTGGATTAACATAGCCGAATTTTTATAATCGTATTTTTGCAACAATACTTCGATAATTGAGACTCAAAAAAAAATTAGAATGGTAAAAACTAATAAAATAAAACAAATCGAAAAAATGTCCTCAAACCTTAACTCCTCCCCTTTGGGGAGGTCGGGAGGGGCTTTTTTATTAGGTATAGGAACAGACATAGTGGAAATAGCGCGTATCGCTAAAAGCATTGAAAAAAAAGGCTTTAAGGAAAAAGTGTTTTCAAAAATTGAAATAGATTATTGCGAAACAAAAAAAAATAAAGCAGAGAGTTTTGCTGCACGCTTTGCCGCTAAAGAAGCGTTTTTTAAAGCCTTGGGAACGGGCTGGCGCGACGGAATGGCTTTTAATGAAGTAGAAACAAGGAATGATGCACTTGGGAAACCATCACTACATATATTAGGTAAAACAGCAAAAATTATTTCCAAAAAAAACATTAAAACCATACACCTTTCTCTTTCTCATGCAAAAGAAACAGCAATAGCTATGGTTGTTTTAGAAGGAGCCCACCCCAACCCTCCCAAAGGGAGGGGGAACTAACGCACAAGCAAACAATAAAAAAAACAAATAGCCTGTGGATGTTTGAGCCAGCTTGCGCCCAGAGGGAGAGGCCTATAATGTTTTTATTTTTTTGCACTTAATTATAAATATCATTATCTTTAACACTCATAAATTATATAAAATACATGAAAAAACTTTACTCTTTGTTCACGGGAAGCCTTTTGTTTGCAGCTTCATTTACTCAATTAAATGCGCAATGTCCCGGTAATCGCTACCACGATGCCATTTTCCCTGCCACTCCCGATTCAACAATGAATGTGGTTTACGGAAGTAATGTAAATTGCTTCAACACAACAAACAGTTTAAAATTAGATGTTTACCAACCTAGTGGCGACACCGACTCTATGCGTGCTTTAATAATCTGGGCACATGGAGGAAGTTTCGTTGGCGGCACAAAAAATCAAATGTCACAATTGTGCAGGGATTACGCTAAATTAGGTTATGTAACAGCCACAATGGATTATCGTTTATTAATGACTAATTTAATCCCAGGATCACCTCATACGCCAGATTCCAATGACGCAGGTGCAGCAGTAATGCGCGCTGTACATGATGCAAGAGCTGCCGTCCGATATTTTCGTAAAAATTACTCTGTAGGAGGTAATACCTATAAAATAGACACCAGTAATATTTATTTTGGCGGAGCTTCTGCGGGTGGTTTTATCGCATTGCACCTTGCTTATATAAATGATTGGAGTGAATTCCCAAGTTACATTGATACAACAGGCACATCATCTGGATGGAAAACAGGTCAAAAAGGTTTGCACGGAGGCATTGAAGGCTTGAGTGGAAATCCTAGCTATTCGTCAAAAGTAAAAGCAATAGTAAACCTTTCCGGTGCAATATCTGATACAGCCTGGATGCATACTGGAGACACGCCAGTGATTAGCACACATTCGGTTGGTGATGAGACTGTGCCTTACGGTAAACGCTTGATTTATTTACAGCCACCGTCAGGTATGCCTATTCAAACTGTTGAAGGAAGTGTCATTGTTGCTGCACGAGCAAATGAAATGGGCATTATTAATTGTTTTAAAAGCTATCCGGGAGACAGCCATGTACCCGAAACCGACAACGCTACACATGCTTATGATACTACTTTTGTTTTGATACGGGATTTTTTACAGCACTTCACTTGTGGTACACCAATTACCTGTACTTCTTTCCCCGAAGTTGGTACAAATGACTTGGCGACTAAAGATGCTACAATACAAACATACCCTAACCCGGCCTTTACTAATGTAACTATTGATTTATCTGCTTTTTCTGGCAAAAGTGTTAACATTGAACTATATAATGTATTAGGGAGTAAAGTACAAGGTTTTAATAAAATTAAATCAGAGCAATACGTTATTAACAGGGGGAACCTGCCAAATGGTATTTATTTGATAAATGTTATTGCAGAGGGAAAATTATACAGTAAAAAAATAATATTTGAATAGTCGTTTTTAAAAATAAAAAAAAGGAAGGCTCAAAATCGCTATTTTGAACCTTCCTTTTTTTAGAACTAAAATTTAATTAACCTTAGATACAGGATTTGCAAGACCTGAATAGCCTGTTAACTCTGCTTTTATTGAACCAACCAAAACTTGTGCCTGCCCCATGATTGGAATATGGTTCTTGTCATCACTAATCCATATATTCAAATCTTCTTCATTTTTAAATACCCGTCCTTTTTGAATAATCGGTCTGAATAACAAACATTTGAAAGTGCCTAAATCTGTTGTAATTGTTTCACGGGCAATGAATTTTATTTTTATAGGAAATATTTCTTTATCCACAAAAGCATTAATACAATATAAGTCACCAACCTTAGCACCTGAAAGATCCATTGTTCGTGCGTTATAGAAAGCAGAAAGCATATCCTGCATATTGGGACCGCTATCATATATTTGGTTTTCGCCAACATTTACTTTTTCTGTATAGTGGTTAAAAACATAATCCTGGCTACAGCTGTAACTACCTTCCTGAATACGTCTTACAAATAACCAGGGAACAATTGCCTGTTCATCAATATATGTTTCATAACGGTCGCGGACTTTAAAAAACCAATCGAATGCCCCCTGAGATTTTCCCAAGCCTACAACGTGAAATGTTTTACGACCTCCCAGATCACGTGACTCATCAGTTATGGCAAGTGAGGCTACTCCGGCATCTATAATACCATAATGAAGGCGGAAAGTTAACAATTCGCCACGTTTGAAAGCATCGTTCTTTAGCACAGGAAGTTCTTTGCCCTGTCCGTTATTTTCAAACTCCGGCAGCTCTCTTCTGCCATTCTGAAACGAAAAGCAAGCTAAGCCTACTATCGTTAATACTGTTAATATCAATATAAACCTTTTCATTTTATTTTGAATTTTCATAAATATTGTCCAAATGCTATGCCAATTTTTTGTCTGTTGATAGATTGATTTTTTTTCTTCACATAGTTATTATACGAGAAAAATCTAAGAAGGTTTTACTTTTTTTAAATTGATTTATTGTTGATAAATTGTTGTATTTCCTGATTATTAAAAATATTGACATTAGTTACGGAGGTAAAATATTAACTTTGGCATGCAACAGGTTTATTTATGTTAATTGGTAAAAAAGCAATCAGGTTTGTTTTAAAAACAATGCTCGCCTTATTCGTGGCGTTTCTTGTTTTTCTTATCTATTTCGTTTGTGCGATAATAATAAAAGAGCCGGTGATTAAAGATCGCAGGGCAGAGAACATGGTGCGATTAAATCCATCAGAAAATTTTTATACACTTGGAAATAACTGGCTGAAGAAAAGTGAATCGGGATTATGGGAAATGTATATCGAAGGCGATGGCTTCGAAAGAGGTATTGCCATAGGTAAGCTTACAAAAGAACTTGCAGAAAAACAGGAGGGCGCGTTTATAAAACAAATTAAACAACTTATCCCCTCCGATAATTATCTAAAATATTTAAAATATTTTGTTGCCTATTTTAACAGGAAACTCCCCGAATATATTACCGATGAATATAAAGAAGAGATTTACGGGGTTTCCTTATCCGCCTCTGACAAATTCGACTATGTTGGGCCTAAATATTACCGGATGCTGAACTATCATGGTGCGCATGATATCGGGCATGCATTGCAAGATAAAAACATGACGGTTGGGTGCACTTCATTTGCAACATGGAATCAGAATTCAGAGGACGGGAAAATGATTGTCGGGCGTAATTTCGATTTTTATTCGGGTGATGAATTTGCTGAAAATAAAATTGTTTGTTTTTGTAAGCCTAAAACAGGATATAAATTCATGTATATTACCTGGGCAGGATTTACCGGAGTTGTTTCCGGCATGAACGACAATGGATTAACAGTTACTATTAATGCGGCAAAATCGGAAATACCAGGTAGTGCCGCAACGCCAATTTCCTTAGTTGTCAAGGAGATTTTGCAATATTCAAAAAACATTCAGGATGCTATGGAAATAGCGAAAAAGCGCAACACTTTTGTATCGGAGTCCATTTTAATTAGTTCGGTGAACGATAAAAAATCTTTTATAATTGAAAAGACGCCAACAAAAACAAACTTATACTCTGAAAACAGAACTATTTTAGTCTGCTCCAATCATTACCAAAGTGATTTATTTAAAATTGAAATAAGCAATAATAAAAACATCCTGGAAAGTTCATCATTTTACAGAAAGATAAGGATGGAACAGCTGATCAAACAAAACCCTAAAATGAATTACCTGAAAGCGGCTCAAATTTTGAGAAATCAGTTGGGTATTAACGATAAAAATATCGGGCTCACAAACGAAAAAAGCATCAACCAGCTTATTGCGCACCACTCCATAATAATCAAACCAGCAGACGAACTGCTGTGGGTTTCCACTCAACCATTTCAATTAGGAAAATACATTTGTTATGATTTAAATAAAGTGTTCGCCGGTGCTACCGTTATGAAAGAAAACAGAGAAATAAACGAAGCCGACAAAACTATTCCTACTGATTCCTTTCTCTATTCCATTCAATATGCCAGATTTCTTTTTTTTAATAAAGTAAAAAACTACATACAAACTTGCACAAAAAGCGAATTTAATTTAACTGTTAGTCAAACAATAATTAATAAATTCATTTTCTCTAATCCCGAAAGCTACTATACATACTGGATTATTGGAGATTATTATAAAAAAACCGGAGATAATAGCAAGGCTGTATTTTACTATAATTCAGCACTTACAAAAGAAGTTGCTACAACAAAAGAAGCAAATAAAATAAAAGAATTAATAACCGCTTGCAGCATCAAAGTAAAATAATAATCGCCAAACCCATTAATATTCTTAATGCAAATAAAATAAACTCTTCTCAATAAATCTCTTGTAAAAATTATTGTTATTTTTATAAAATACAATTCAGTAACAACCCCGAATAAATTATCCTTTGAGGTAATGCACTTAATTTTTTAATTAAAACAATTCAAATGAATAAAACGCTTGTTAGTCCTTTTACCCAAGAATTTAATTTTGAGGACATCAGACCCTATTACAATCATGAAGCGCGCGAAGCGATGTTCCGCTTGATTGAAGATCCTATATTTTTTAAGCTGGTAAATTATTTATGGCCAGAGATGACATCTGAGGAAGTGCGTGAAAAAGCAGATACAGTATTTTCGAATCTGGATTTTCAACTGCAATTTATGCACGCTGCAATTCGTACGATTGTTGCCGGAACATCCACAGGACTTACCAGTAGCGGCTTTGAAAATCTTGATAAAAACGAATCGTATTTGTTTATTGCAAACCATCGGGATATTTTACTCGATTCTGCAATATTGCAAACATTACTTGTTGAAAATAATTTCTCAACTTCCGAAATTACGTTTGGCAACAATTTGATGGACAAAGGTTTTATCACTGAATTCGGGAAACTCAACAGAATGTTTACTGTGCTAAGGGAAGGAACAAGTAAAGAGCTTTATGAAATTTCCAAAAAATTGTCTGCATATATTCGTCATACGCTTGTAGATAAAAACACTTCAGTATGGATAGCCCAGCGCAATGGAAGGACGAAAGATGGGTTAGATACTACGCAAACAGGCCTATTAAAAATGCTGAATATCAGTGGGAAAGAAAATTTTGAGAAAAATTATGCACAACTAAAAATTGTACCTCTCACCATATCATACGAATTTGAACCATGCGATGCATTGAAAGCCGAGGAGCTTTACCTTTCATCATTACATACTAAATACCAGAAATCTCAAGGTGAAGATTTAAACAGCATCATTACCGGCATAAAACAAAATAAAGGGGGGATCCATCTTGCCATTGGCAAACCTATTATAAGCGAGCTTAATGAGATTGATAATGGCAATAATGAAAATGAAAAAATTAAAAAACTTGCAAGTTTAATTGACAGAAAAATTTATCATGATTATAAATTATGGCCGACAAATTATATTGCGGCCGATTTAGTCAATAAATCAAATCAGTACGAGAATAAATATACCCGCGAAGAAAAAGCTTTTTTTATCAATTACGTAGCGCAATCTGTTTCGAAAATTGAAGGAGACAAAGACTCTTTAACGCAACAGTTTCTAAAAATATACTCAAATCCGGTCTATTCCAAAACATTTTTGTACTGAAAAACATTTTAAAGACATAGCAACATAGTTCTTCTATTTTATCGAATTATTAAAATATAAATGAAAGTAAATATAATAGGGGCAGGTGTTTCGGGATTATCGGCAGGATGTTATTTACAAATGAATGGTTTTGACACCGAGATTTTTGAAAAACATTCTACTCCGGGAGGATTATGTACAAGCTGGAAGCAGGGTGAATACACATTTGATGGATGTGCTCATTGGATACTAGGATCCGACAAAGGAAGCTCGTTCTATAAAATGTGGTCGGAAATTTTAGATATGAAAAAAATAAAATTTCATAATCATGACATCCGATTGCAGGTTGATTTAAAAGACAATGTCAATAAATATGGAGAAACGTTTTTTCGTTTATATACAAATTTAGAAAAGTTAGAAGAGTACTTAACCGATCTGTCTCCGGAGGATTCCAAACAAATAAAAAATTTCATCAAACCAATGCGAATCATGCAAAAGTTTGATTTGCCACCTATAATGGATGATCTTCCGTTTTTCAAATCCTTGTTTCGTGGGATAAAAATGATTCGTTATGCTGAATTTTTATTCTGGTTTATTAAATTAAAGAAAGAAACAAATTTCTCATTCGCAAAAAAATTAAAGAGTCCGTTTTTAAAAGAAAGTTTCGAAATGATTTATGACGGGCAGGAAGTAAATATGATGATTCTGACAATGCCTCATTCGGTTTTCGATTTAAAAAGTGGAGGATATCCTATTGGAGGGTCGCTTAAGTTTTCAAAAAAGATAGAAGAGAGTTATTTGAAATTAGGAGGAAAAATAAATTACAACACACCTGTAAAAAAAATAATTACTGAAAATGGAATTGCAACATCTTTACTTGTAAGAAACAATGTCATACATAAGGCAGATGTAACCATTTCGGCAGCAGACTGGCATTTTACTGCATTTGATGCACTGGATGGTAAATTTACTGATCAGAAGATGTTGGATTTGAAAGATCAAAAAGATTTAGAAGTATATTATTCGATGGTGCAATTTTCGTTTGGAATTAATGCCAATCTGATGCATTGTCCTCACTTTTCAAGATTTCCGCTTAAGGAATCCCTTCTTTCACCCGACGGAACCACTTATGAGCGCATGGAGGTTCATGTATATAATTATGATCCAACCCTTGCACCTAAAGGAAAAACAGTAGTGATGGCAAGCTTTTATACAATGAATCGGGATTACTGGATTGACCTGCGAAAAAATGACAGAACGAAATACAGGGCTAAGAAAAAAGAATTTTCAGAAAAAGTAATTGAACTACTGGATAAACGACTGGGCGGAATAAAAGATAAAATTGAAGAAATTGATATTGCAACACCTGCCACCTATTACAGATATACCAATAATTGGAAAGGCAGTACACAGGGGTGGTTGCCGGGAAAAAATTTGCTTGCCAGTTCACCAGTGAATTATACTTTCCCAGGGTTAAAGAATTTTTATTATTCTAGTCATTGGAATCAGCCAGGAGGAGGGCTGCCAATAGCAATTAAGACTGGAAGAGATGTAGCCAAAATAATTTGCAAAAAGAATAATATAATCTTTAAAACAAAAGAATATATTGATGAGCAATAGGGAAGTGTAGGTAAAAGTAAATTCTTCTAGTGTTGAGTTAATTATAAGAAGACGTAATGCCATGTCGAGTTTTGACGAGACCTCTTTTTAGGTAATGAAAAAGATTCCTCCACAAGGTCGGAATCTTATGGATGCTGAAACAAGTTCAGCATGACTTTAGGATATTTCACGATTGACATGACACTAGTTTAAATAATCCTAACAGGTTTTGAAAACCTGTCAGGATTTAGATAGCAAATTTCTTTGCTAATTTTCATCCGCATATTTTTTAATCTTCCTGACCAGCTCCTTTTGATCACCAACAATTTCAGCACAAGTGACAACAGAGCTGACTGTAACACCCAGCATACCATGCAAATTAAGGTTTTGACCTGTTAAAAATAAATTAGGCACTTTTGTTTTAGGGGTAATAAAAGTTTTTAAGGGGTCATGAAAATCTTTTTCTATTCCGTACAAAGTGCCATCCCTGCTGCCGATATAGTCCCTGTATGTGAGCGGAGTGGAAGAGTAATAAGATTTTATTTTTCCCTTTAATCCCGGTAACCGGGCATCAAGCGCATCAATTAATTTTTCAGCTTTTCCCATTTTAAATGCGGCATATTCAGCGCCTCTGTCCTCCTCATTGTTGGGACTAATATTCTTAGTATGTTCCCATTTTTCAACTTCGTCGTACCGCATATACGCCATGGCTATAAGGCTTTCGGTATATAATCCATTTTTAGATGATGCCTGAGGAAAAAGAGCAAAACCATGTGGCCAATTTTCAGATCCTAACTTTATTCCTTCCCAGGTATCATCAGTATGGTAATGATAAATATTATTGTTAAAATAATCCATGCTGTTTTTCTTCAACACGATGTAAAGAATAAACGAGGATGTTGTGTTTTTTAGTCCGGCAATCCTGGTTCGATATGCCTGGCGAACATGCCCAGGCTCAATCATATCGAGCGTTTTAGCCAAATCACAATTAGATATAAAATACTTCCCTTCAATTTTTTTTCCGTTCGTCAACACGACCTCTTTAGCGTAGCTTCCTTCAAAATTAAACTTCGCTGCTTCACTATAATTGTATATGACGCCACCCATTTTTTTTATTGATGCCGCTAAATGCTTTGCTATTTGTCCACCACCATCAATACATCTCCATGAGCTTTCGATATAAGTGTTTACTACCAATGCATGAACATATAGTGGGGTTTTGTCGGCCTCTCCGGCATATAAAGGATTTGTTCCTGCTAATACATTTTGAAGCCTAGTGTTTGATGTAAGAGTTTCCAAATAATCCTTTGTACCTAAAGTGAGGAAGGTTGCCGTAACTAAATCTTTGCTATCAATGCCTAAGCGATATAAAGGAAAAAAGTCGCATATTTCACGGATTTTATCACAATATTTTACAATGTTTTCTTTTTCTTCAGGAAACTGATCACTTAAGACACGAATAAAATTATTATAGCCTTGCGCATGCTTATAAACTATGGGATCACCTTTAAAAGTAATGTGATCGAAGCCATCCATATCCATTTGTTTTATTTTAAGTTTATCCATTAAACCTAAATATTTGAAATAGCTATTCAGATTTTGGCCCTCCTCCAAACCTCCTATATAATGAATACCTGTATCAAAAATAACTTTGTCTCTGGAAAAAATTTGCAGGCTTCCACCAAGCTGGCGATTCTTTTCCAGGACACAAACTTTGTAGCCCTCTTTGCTCAGAATAACGCCACAGCAGAGACCACCCATCCCACTGCCAATAATAACTACATCAAATTTGGTGTTTTCCATTTTCTTATTCTGCTATTTATTTTTACCGCAAAGACGCTAAGGCGCAAAGCAATAGTAATATTTTTTCTTCGTGCCTTAGTATAGTTTTTTAAATACGTTCTACAAATGGATTATAAAAAAGCTGTGTGTTTTTCTTTTTGCTTGATCAAAAAGAAACAAAAAATCAAGAACAAACGATTATTCCCCACAAGCAACACGGCATCGCGTTTGTTCACTCCCAACGCGCGTTTTTATAAAATAATTTTGCTTACATTTTAATCATTCTTTTGCTGGAGTTATTTAAAAAATTTTACTTAGCGGTAAAAAAATACAAAAGAAATTTATTGAGCATCCTTTTTATATTTAATTACAAATATAATATTCGAAGTCAACTTTGTATTATCAATTATTTCGTATTCTAAGAAGGGAAATTTTCCCAGCGTATTTTTAATAATTGATGCCGATGTAAAGTGTAATCCGCCTTCTTTGGTTTTGTTAAAGCCAGTATTTGTCGAGAACATCTCGGTATAACGGGTTCCCAAATGACGTTTCTTTTTGTCAGCATCTGCGTCACGAATGATCATTACACCATCCCTATTTAACTTGTTTGCACATCGCGAAATAACCTCCACCTGCTGTTCTTCACTCAAATAGTGTAATACATCACTGATTACAAAAGCATCAGCATAATCGTATTCGTATTGTGTAACATCAGCACAAACAAAGTTAACTTTTTCAGATTTTGAAATGCAATTTGTGGCAATACCAATTTTTTCATCATCATAATCGATGCCTGTAATTTCACGTTTATTGCTTGTAAAACTTAGCATCAGAGGCAAAAAGCCATAACCACAACCCACATCCGTAATTTTACCCTCTTTTGGCAAATAGCTTTCAAACAATTTATAATTATTTTCCATACCCACTTTAACTTTGCAATACCATTCTAAAACAGGTCCTTTGAAAATATAATTTTTTATTAAACGAGGTCTGAAATAATCAACTGTTTCCTGTTCCTGACGTAGCAATTCATATTCGTGGCGCATCAATTCACAGATATTTTTCGATCTTTCTTTATATCCTTTACCAAAACGAAGGTCATCAGGTTTTATGCGAGATAAATATTTTACAGTAAGACTTCCTTCTTTAAAATGAAAATCGCCTTTGGTGACGCAATCTCCTGCACCGTGAAGTAATAAAGGTTGTATATCCACCTGAAGCAGTTCTGCCAGATAAAATGCTCCTTTATGAAAACGATGAATATCTCCCGTGATTGACCTTGTACCTTCTGGGAAAATCAGCACTGAATAGCCGTTTTGCATTAATGTCTTTACTTTTTCAATGGATCCTTCATAACCCTGCGAAGCAGGATAAAAATCAGCCATTTTAACGATTCTGCCATAAAAAATTGAATTCCAGACCCAATCGTTAGTAAACACGATTATTTTGGGGTGTAACATTAATGTTAAGGCTAAATCGATGTGAGATTGATGGTTGCAAATAATGATTGCAGGTTTTTCCAACTTTTCATTTTGAGGATTAATTATTTTTTTCTTCACATTTACAAACATGTAAATAATGCATTTGCAGATATACATAATCATATAATGAAAAAGAATTTTCTTTTTCTTTATAGGCGCCGGAACAAGTGTAAACAATATAAAGCCGAAAATGGTCAAAAACAAACTTCCAATCACGAAAAACAAAAAGCCGAAAAAAGTAAGGAGCAAATTAAAACCTGTATAGGGCAAAAGCTTTCTCTTTTTGCGATTTAAAATTAAAAAATTATATAATAAAGGTTGAACAACGAATGAGATAAGCAAAACCGTTAGCATGCCAATAATTGTGATAATAGCAATTGACTTCAATGCCGGATGGTTAGCGAAAATCAACACACCGATACCGATTGTTGTTGTGAGCACCGATAAAAAAATTGAAATTTTATAAGAGTTCAGATTTTTTCGCCCGAATTTATATTCCTGACTTAATCCATCCATAATGAAAATGGCATAGTCATCGCCTAAACCAAAAATAAATGTTGAAATAATAACATTTATAATGTTAAATTTTAGTCCTATAATACCCATAATACCAAGTATCCACAACCAACTGATAAACATGGGGAGGAAATTGATAAACGCCAGTTCAAATCTGCCATGCGACAATAACATAAAACCAAGAACCAACAAACTGGTTATGACAAGTATTAAGTTGAAGTCGGAACTAATAATTTCAACAAACTGATTGGACATATATTGTTTATCAAAAACAACGATAGATTTATTATCTGGAAATGCATCATAAACCTTTGATTTAAAAGCGGGATCAACTTTAACCAGGGAGACAACAGTGGTAACCTCTTTATTTTCTGTAACCCAGTCGTTTACTACTAATTTTTTTAGCGTATCGAGGTCTGATAAAGCAACCGGTTTGAAATCAGTATGTAATTGTTTGTAAAACTGCGAAAATGCATTTTCCTTAAATTTATAAACTTTGCTATATTCAACTAATTGTTTTTGTAATGAATCCTTCTTTCCTTTTGTCCAAAACAAATTCCAGCGATTAATCCGGATTTGTTGTAAGGAATCTGAAATGAGTAAAGAACTGACGGAAGAGTATTTTGAAATTAAATTTTCTGTTTTTAATTGTTTAAGTTTTGCGGTTGCAATTTCATTCGATTTCAACGCTTCGTTTAAGTCTTTCCCTTTAGACACAATGTAAACCGAGCTTAAAGAAAAATTATTTATTTTATCGAGATGTTGCTGAGCTTTTTTTAATTCATCACTCTGATAATTTAATTTTAGCATGTCCGTTTCAAAACTTACATTCCGGGCAGTATATCCAAAAAGCAAAGTCAGCAGAAGCACCGAAATAACTAAGAATTTATTTTTATCAAACGGGTAGGTTATAATACGCTCCAGATAAGATATTTTAGCGTGGGTATTTAACTCTGACGGTTTGCTTTTTTGAGCTTTCAATAAATGTGGCAGAACAATTATCGAAAACAAAATAGCACCTATTAAACTAAATCCGGCAAACAAACCAAAATCGTGCAAGGCTTGTGATTTGGCAAACTGCAAACTTAAAAAAGCTCCAACAGTAGTGGTGCAACCTATGAGCAGGGGCAAAGAAAGATCCTTAATTACTTTTTCAACAGATTGTTCATGCTTGTAATGAGAGAAAAAGTGCATCGAATAATTTATCGCAATTCCTAACACAATAGATCCTGCACCTAGAGCAATTGCCGACATTTCCTGTTTAAGAAAATATAACAAAGTCAATGAAAACAGAGCTCCGAATGCCACCGGCAAAAGGATATAAAAAACCACAAGAATTCTTTTGAAAAAAAAGCCTAACAGAAGAAGAATTAAAACCAATGCAATTAATGAAGTAGAAATTGAATCATTTTTAATTTGAGTCGCATTGCCAAGTGAAACCGCGGCTGCACCATAGTATTCAATTGTTACTTTGTTGTCAAATTTAGATTGTATGGATTTAATTATTCCATCCAGCGATTCTATAAACTTTTTTGTTCTTTCAATATCATTTGATGGGACGGAAGAACTTATAAAAACCATTAGATTTTTTTTGTCCTTCGTCATTATGTAACCTTCATTTACTTCGAAGTTTTCATCGAACTGAAGGTTCTGCAACTTCTTTAAAGCTAAAGGGGTAATGTTTATCGGATCTTTTTGGATAAATTTCCCTAAAACAACACCGGAAGGAGAAAGCAATGTTTTGTAATCATTTTTAAGACAGTTTTTTAAACTGTCCGGGACTAGGAACCCATCTATTCTTTTGTAATCCTCTTCATCTAAAAATATGGGCAAATGATTGTAAAAAGTACTATAAACCTTCGTCATTAAATCATCAGAAACTTTATAGGTAAGGTCTTTTATATATCCACTTTGTGGGGTGTTTTTTAATGTGTCGCCTAATTCATCTGCACAGAGCATCAAATCACTGGTTTCTTTATTGGTGCTATCAGTATTATAAATGGTGAGAACAAGCTTGTCTTTTATCTTTAAGTTTTGTAAAACGAAATTAATCTCATCAATTTTTTTATCCTTGGGTATAAATTTATTGATATCCTCTTCTAATTTAATTTTTGTTCCGAAGTAGGTAGTGGTAAGTAATGCGACAAGCACGAGCACAAACAACAGGACACGATGGCGTTGGAAATAGTTGTATATACTTAGTGCTAACATGAATAAATTCTAGTTTATTATTTCACTCTTCTTCTTTCTTACTATTCTTAAAATCAAATACGTTAGTAAACCCATAAATAATGCGACCACCAAAGACAGTACGCAAGCCCCGGACAAATAAACATACAAATTTAATTTTATGTTTTCGAGGTTTATGTTTTTAAATGTAATTGTTGATTTTTGCCCGGTAATTAACTCACCTGTTTTTAAACTTGCGTATAATATGGCAGGCAACAAAATTGGGAAACTGATATTGGCAGCTATAATTACAATCGCTTTATTTAGTTTTAAAAAATACGAAACGGCAATAGCACTCAATGTTTGATAGCCCCATACCGGGAAAATGCCAAAGAAAACACCCACAGCAACTGAACTTGATTTTTTGAGAACTGATTCCTTTTCATTAAAAAAGTGCTCGATTATAAATGCTTTAATATTTGCCGGTGTGAGTCCCCGAAAAAAACGCATCGGATGATACCATAGAAAAGCCAGGGTAACCAAATAAACATTCAAGAAACTGATGCGAACAGAGTCTCTTCCCGGACGAAAATGCGTAACACGTTCGGCACCCTTATCATAATAAATTTTAATTGGAATGGGAATAATATGTATTCCTCTCCATGCAGCCTTTACAAGTATTTCGATTTCAAATTCAAATCTGGATGTGAAATAAACCACCTTTTTCATTCGATTAATCGGATATAATCGAAAGCCGGATTGTGTATCCGGTATTTTAAGCCCGGTTTCAACCCAGAACCAAAAATTAGAGAATTTATTTCCAAAACTACTCGCACCGGGTACATTTTCAGAATCCATATTACGCGCCCCGATTATTAATGAATCGGGGTGGTGCTCAATTTTATCTAAAAACAATTCGAAGTCTTCCGGAAAGTGCTGTCCATCGCTATCAATTGTAATTGCATAGTGATAACCTATCTCTAAAGCTTCTTTAAATGCTGTCCGCAAAGCCATTCCTTTGCCCTGGTTTATCTTTTGATGTATAACAGTAATAACGGTTTCGAAAGGCTTTAATAAATCAACTGTGGAATCAGTGGATCCATCATTTATTACTATTATTTTATCCGTATAAGCCAGGGTATCGGCAATGATTTTAACAATAGTTTTCTCGTTGTTGTAGGTAGGGATAATTACACAACAATTTAAGGCGGCGAAACGATTATTTAATTTTGGTGCTTGTGACATAAAAACCTCCCCCCCAGCCCCTCTCCTTAAAAAAGGAGAGGGGGGGAGCTTATTGACAATGTTTGATGATTTCTTCTTTTACGAAGTTAATGTTAAATAAAACTTCTTCATTCGAAAATCGCAGAATTTTGAAATTCATTTCTTTTAAATTTTCATCTCTCGCAATATCTTTTTCTTTTTGATCGGGTATTGAATGTACTTCCCCATCAAGTTCAATTATCAATCTTTTTGATGCACAATAAAAATCAACAATATAATTTCCAATACTATGTTGCCTGTTAAATTTTAGTTGGTTCAGTTTTCTGTTTCTTAAGTATTGCCACAAAAAGTCTTCAGCCTCCGTTGTATCTTGTCTAAGGTTTCTCCTTATTTCTTTTAAAGATTTTTTTCACTATTTAGAGTTTCCTCAACAACCAACAAATCGAGATATAGCCTACCTTAGCGGA
>JAVHPR010000213.1:0-15735 GCA_036170695.1 Bacteroidia bacterium | reverse complement strand
GCAGGAATTACAAAACAATAAAAGACAGCATGTCTAAAGCAGATAAGCAATATAAGTATTTTAAAAATATTTGGAAATTCGGCATTATAAAATAAATAAAATAGTGCAAAATAATATAATGCGGCGCCCGAATACGGAACCATGCGTTCATTTATTGTTTCCATCTCCAAACTCTTTATACGTCCCATTTTTAGTAAAATAAGCGCGTTTGCTGCCGGTAACAAAAAAGTGAAAATAAATGTTACGCTGAGAATTAACAATTTAAAATTTACATTGGTAAATGTTGAAATGTAATTGTTCGTAAACAGAAGAATTGAAAAACCGTATGTCGGCATCAATAAGGGATGAAAGCAATAAGAAATTAGTTTAGCAAAACGGTTTTCCAAAATAAATATTTAGTAATTAAAAGTAAGTAATATATGATAATATGATTAATGAATCAGGATGTGATAATTATAATCTAGTCCAATCTGAAAAAGAGTTTTTGACACGAATTGCACGAATTATTTTTAAAATATAATTGATACCCAGTAAATTAAATTAGTGAAATTAGTGTCAACTATTACTTAAAGTGGTTTTCGGAGTAGACTCATAATTCCTTTCTTAATCTGGCAACCGGAATATCAAGCTGCTCGCGGTATTTTGCGATGGTACGGCGGGCGATATTATAGCCTTTTTCTTTAAGGATTTTTGTCAGCTTATCATCTGTCAACGGCTTCTTTTTCCCTTCGGCTTCTATGCAATCTTTTAAGATTTTTTTTACTTCACGGGTGGATACCTCTTCGCCGCTGTCGGTTGAGAGGGATTCACTGAAGAACGATTTTAATAAAAATGTGCCGAATGAGGTTTGAACATATTTACTGTTTGCCACGCGGGAGATAGTAGAAATATCAAGTCCAACTTTTTCAGCAATATCCTTTAAAATCATCGGTCTTAAAAGTGTTTCGTCCCCTTCTAAAAAATAATCGCGCTGATACTCCATGATTGCATTCATCGAGTAAAGTAATGTCTGGCTTCGCTGTTGAATAGCGTCAATAAACCATTTAGCACCATCTAATTTTTGCTTTACAAACATAGAAGCTTCTTTTCCGCTTTTGTTTTTCTCTTTGGAATACTCCTCCAGCATTTTGCTGTATGCCTTGTTAACATGCAGGTCGGGAGCATTGCGGGAATTGAGGGAGAGTATTAATTCACCATCTTCATTAGTGATGGTAAAGTCTGCTATGACCTGCTGAAAGCTTTTTTGACCGTCGGCAACTGAATTGCCTGGACGAGGATTGAGTTTTAATATTTCGTGAATTACATCTTTAAGCGAATCATCGTCAATCTCAAGCCGTTTTAATATTTTGTCATAATGTTTTTTGGAGAATTCATCCATTTGCTCGTCCACCACTTTAATGGCGAGTTCAATAATTTTTGTACGTGGATTTTTTCGTTGCAATTGAATAAGCAAACATTCCCTTAAATCACGTGCGCCAATGCCTGCCGGGTCAAATTCCTGAACCACTTTCAGCAACTCGTTTAATTCAGCTTCTGTGGTAGTTATGTTTTGCGAAAATGCGATATCATCAACAATAGAGCCCAGCTCCCTGCGCAAATAGCCATCATCATCCAAGTTGCCAATCAGGAAATCAGCAATTTGGTATTGGTGGTCGTTAAGTTCCTTCATTCCAAGCTGGCTATCCAGCATATCCTGAAAAGAAACACCTACCGAAAAAGGAATTTCTTTTCGTTCTTCATCAGGACTAATATTGTTTGCTTTTAGTTTGTATGACGCCCCTTCATCTTCATCCATATAATCACTGATGCTGAAATCGTCGCGCTGGTTCTCTTCGCCTTTGGGCGCATCATCATAATTTTCGTTTTCTAGATCATTGTTGACTTCTTCATCCGCATCAGGGCCTTCTTCTAAGGCCGGGTTAAGTTCCATTTCCTCTTTTATCCGCTGCTCCAAAGCAATAGTAGGCAACTGCAACAATTTCATTAACTGAATTTGCTGAGGTGAAAGTTTTTGAAGTAATTTTTGTGTTTGTATCTGCCTTAACATCGGATGAAACCTAATTTTAGTTATTACAAAAATAACAAATAATTATAGATAACAACTCTTTACGAATACATGAATCTGGATGTTACAATACTTCAAATGTAGGTTCGTAAATTCGTTTTTTATTATTATTTGTACCTTGTGTTTTAAAAATGATAATCCTTATAACCTTCTGTGAATTCTTCGGGTGCAATAATTGAATTCACTCGTAAATTATAGAATTCGTATGTTTCGAAAAGTCCTTTATCATCAAATATTTTCTCGCTGATAGGCACCATTAATTCTTTGTCGATCATTAATAAAAAAAGTTTTCCATAGGCGTTAGGAACCTGTATAACCTGGCCTTCTATTGGATCGCTATACCAACTCACATTGGCATTTTTTTCCAAAATCATAAATTCGCTAACATGGAGTTTGCTGGCAATGGTAAGAATTGTTTCATTTTTTTTTGCAGTATAGGATTCCCAGGCAAATTCGGGAAAGACTGCAGAAAGCTTATAACAATTGCGACCCATGTATTTTTCTTCACCCATAATTACAAAGTGTTTGTTAATTTGGTCACCATATCGTTTCATCCCTTCCTTCAAAATATCGGCAAGGTACTCCATTCCTAATTCGTTGATAGTATGATGCTGGTTTTTACGCATCAATGAGCCCATTGGATCAAGGTTAACATTTATGTATGGGAATGTGCCAGGGTTTACCAATGCATTTCCGTTGTTAACACCCTGAATCCATAATACCTCCTGCCCCTTGATGGAGATATATAATTTACGGGGCGATACCTGCAGTTTTACTTTCGATTCGGTATAGTTCATTTTGTCTTTCACCCGTTCATTGCGCTGTAAATCGTAACGTAGCGTTTTAACGTTTGAAATTGATTTCAAGATAGTATTAAGCATTTCTACAGAGCCAATCTTTGTTTGTGTTTTTTTATAGCTAAAAGAAATCAATACAAAGCAAATACTCAGTAGAGCGACTGTTAATAAGGAGGAAAGGGTTTTTGATCTCATTGCTTCTGCTTTAAAAAATGTTCATAAATAAACGATGCAATTCGCATTTATTTAATTTTAAAAATTATAGCCTTTATATTCTTTTGTAAACTCTTCCGATGCAATTTGCGGATTTACCATTAAGTTAATGTATTCATAAGTCTCGAATAATCCTTTGTCATCAAATACTTTTTCACTTAAAGGCAATAATAACTCCTTATCAATTAATAGCATAGTAAGTTTTGCGTAGGCGTTCGGAATATAAATAATCTGCCCGGGCTTAACGTCATCGAACCAACTTACTGCAGGGTTTTTTTCCAAAATCATATATTCATTCAGATGGAATTTTCGGGCAATTGAAGTAATATCTTCTTTTTCCTTAACGGTATATTGTACCCATGCAAAATCGGGATATACGATAGATAGTTTGTAACAGTTACGCTCATTGAATTTTTCTTCTCCAAGAATGACAGCGTATTTACTAAGGTTATCTCCGGCTAGTTTTATTCCTTCTTTTAAAATGTCAGTAAGGTATTGAAAGCCCATTTCATGAATGGTGTGATGTTGATCCTTACGCATTAATGAACCGTATGGATCCAGATTAAGATCCATGTATGGGAATGCTGCCGGATTTACCAGCGCATTTCCATTATTAGTGCCTTGTATCCATAATACTTCCGGTCCTTTAAATGAGATGTACAATTTACGAGGTGAAATCTGTAATTTCACTTTCGACTCGGAAAGTACCATTTTCCCATGAATGCGTTCATTACATTTTAAATCATAGCGCAAGGTTTTTATTTTTGCGATAGACTCCATAATGCCAGAAAGCAGCTCCCGGGAGTTGTATTTGACTAGGGTCTGTTGGTAATTGAAAGAAGTCAGTAGTATAGAAATGCTCAATACAGCCACATATAATCCAATATATCCTGCTTTTAATTTCATTACCCGTCCTTTTAATAGTTTTCTATTCATTGTTTGAAATGTAAAGATACTTGCATTTTTTTTAAAATAAAATTTATCACCATTGATATTTTTATTGCGAGGGCTTGTTTTGAAAACGCTTAAACCTAATAGGATAAATTTTAAAATTCATTTGAAGGCAGACCGTTAAATGCAAATAAATTTAATTGAGTATTTTCGCACAAATTATTTTTGTTCAAAGAAGTAGTGATTATTTAAATTTGCAACAATGATTTCATGATGATGCATTACGTTAGGGATTCCTTCGACAAGCTCAGGATAAATTCCACGAAAATCCTTTTTGCCTTTTGCAAAAAGATTGAAGTGGAAAGCCCGCCCCTTTCGTTTTCAAGAAAGGGGAACGCCAAAATAAATTTCAAAAAAATCGAAACTTCTATAATATAAAATCAAATGAAAATTGTTGGAATTATTCCTGCACGGTATGCTTCTACTCGTTTTCCCGGTAAACCGATGGTGGATATTGCTGGGAAAACAATGATACAGCGTGTTTACGAGCAGGCAAAAAAATCAAAGGCATTGCACCAGGTGATAGTGGCTACAGATGATATACGCATAAAAAATCATGTAATAGCTTTTGGCGGGGAAGTAATTATGACAAAAGAAAGCCATCAAAGCGGTACAGACAGATGCTTTGAGGCAATTCAAAAACTTACAGATGCTGCGGATATTGTAATAAATATCCAGGGCGATGAACCTTTTATCCATCCCGAACAAATTGATTTGGCCGCTTCCTGCTTCGATTCCGAAAATGTTCAGATTGCAACACTGGTAAAAAAAATAAACACTTACGAAGAATTGTTTAATGTAAATACTCCTAAAGTAGTGTTGAATAATGAGGGGGAAGCTATTTATTTCAGCAGGCAAACCATTCCCCATCTTCGTGAAAAAGAACAATCGCAATGGCTCAATTTCCATACTTTTTATAAACACATCGGCATTTATGCCTACACTACCAAAATTTTGGCTGAAATAACCGTGCTTAAGCAGTCTTCTTTGGAACTTGCAGAGGGATTAGAACAGCTGCGTTGGATCCAAAATGGGTATAAAATAAAAACTAAAACAACTGATTTTGAGAGCATTGCAGTGGATGTGCCCGATGACCTTAAAAAACTGACAATTTTTTTGTAATTTTACAGACTTCCACGAATTGCGAATTTTCTCGAATTACGAATAAGAACGTATTGTAATTTGTAGAGATATATGGTAGAATTTAATAGTAAACACAGATTCGTAATTCGTTTTTTATTCGTTATTCGTAGAACAGTTATTAGTAGCAGTGATAAAGGTAGACAAACATATTAGTGATTTATTATACAAACATGATTGTGTAATTGTACCCGATTTGGGTGGTTTTGTGGCGAATTATGCTTCTGCAAAAATTCATCCGACACAACATACCTTTATTCCTCCTTCAAAAAAAATCGTTTTTAACAAGAACCTTAAAAACAATGATGGTCTTTTAGCGAACCACGTTGCATGTGTCGAAAAGATAAGCTATACCGGTGCTCTTAAATATATCAATCAATTTACTTCCACAACAAATTCCCAATTAAAACAAGGCGCAAAGGTATTGATTGATGATGTGGGCACTTTATATTTCGATACTGAACGTAACCTGCAATTTGAAGCAGGAAACACAAATTACCTTTTAGATGCGTTTGGCCTAGCGCAATTTCAATCGCCTGCCATAAAGCGTGATAATATAGGTAAACGCATCGAAAAAGAATTTAAAGACAGGGGAGCGATTCCTTCCGGGAAAAAGAAAATAAAAATCAAATACTATGTTGCGATTGCCATTATCCTGCCCTTAATTTTTGGAATGATATGGATACCTCTTCAAACAGATTTGTTGAAAAAGATTAGTTACTCCGGATTAAATCCGTTTTCATCTAATGAAACAAAGAAAAATATTGTTCCAGAAAACACCAAAACAAAAAGTATAAAAATTGAACCGGTTCCTTCGTCAACGATGAACGACACTTTAAAATATTCGAAATTAAATTTGACAGGAAGTGACAGCACTCAGCCGGTAACCGCAAAACTACTCGAAAATAAAAACGTTGGGATAGTAAAGGCGGATTCTACCAGCGTTTCTGTAGCAAGTGTGAATAACATGAGTGATTTCAAATTTCACATCATAGCCGGTTGTTTTCAGATAGAAGAAAACGCAAATAATTTTGTAGCCAGCTTGCAAAATCAAAATGTTCCGGCTTCTATTATTGGAAATCGCAATGGCTTATTCATTGTAAGTGCGGGGGATTATGCTACGCGAAATGAAGCATCTGAGGGATTAATGCAACTTAGAAAAAGTCAGCCGGAAGCCTGGTTACTTAAAAAATAAAAAGCCCTTTCCGGCTTAATTTATGCAGCGCTATTTCATTCAATTATCATATAACGGAACAGCGTATCATGGTTGGCAGATACAGGAAAATACTTTTAAAACTATACAACAAGTTTTGAATGAGATGCTCTCCCGGTTGTTGAACGAACCGATATTCGTGACCGGATGCGGCAGAACAGATACAGGTGTTCATGCCAGGGAATATTTTGCTCATTTCGATTCAACAATCAATGATTTACAGATTAATCAGGAGAAATGGCTCTTGAAATTTATTCACGCATTGCCCGCCGATATTGCCATTCAAAAAATATTTGCTGTAAGCGAAAAAGCAAATGCCCGTTATGATGCCGTTGCCAGGACTTATCAATACATTATTAACAGAAAAAAAGATCCTTTTCTAATAGACAAAGCCTGTTTTTTATATGGGAATATTAATTTGGAGGAGATGAATAAAGCAACTAAATTATTGTTTGATTATTCTGATTTTTCTGCGTTTGCCAAAAGTAACACCCAAAATCTGACCAATATCTGTAAGCTATATAAAGCTGAATGGAAAGAAGAAGGAGAATTGATGATTTTCACTATTTCCGCCGATCGATTTTTGCGTAATATGGTACGTGCCATTGTTGGAACACTCCTGGATGTTGGGAAAGGTAAAATTTCGATTGAAGAATTTAAAATGGTGATTGAAAGTAAAACACGTTCAAAGGCAGGCTTTTCATCTCATGCCTGTGGTTTGTATTTAACAAAGGTGGAGTACCCGCAAAATTATTTTAATGTCTAAGCAAAAGCCTCCCGCCATAGCCGGTAAAACAGTTGATATAGTGATTCTGAAAAGGATTTTTGGATATATTAAACCTTATCGGAAAAATTTTGCATTGGCCGTTTTTACGACTATCACCCTAGCTTTCCTTTCTCCGGTACGTCCCTATTTAATTCAATATACATTTGATCATTATGTAGCAGCGTCAGACGCTTCTATGCTCTCAATCATGGCAATTATATTGATTGTGTTGCTTGTTTTGGAGTCCTTCCTTCAATTTGCAGATTCATTTTTGACAAACAGTCTGGGGCAAAACATCATTAAAGATCTGCGGGTTCAGTTGTATAAACACATCATTAATTTACGATTGAAATACTTTGATAATACAGCTATTGGAACTCTTGTAACACGTTCTGTTTCTGATATTGAAGTGATAGCCGATATTTTTTCGCAGGGAATAATTGTTATCATGGGCGATTTGTTAAAAATCACAGTTATTCTGGGCGTTATGTTTTTTCTGAATTTTAAACTGACATTGATTATTCTCACTCCAATCCCACTTTTATTTGTTGCAACCTATATTTTTAAGAAATCTGTTCAGGTATCTTTTCAGGATGTGCGTACCCAGGTTGCCCGTCTGAATGCCTTTGTACAAGAGCATATTACAGGGATGGCTATTGTTCAGATTTTTAACAGGCAAAAGGCTGAGATGAAACAATTTGATATCATTAATGGGAAACATCGTGACGCAAATATCCGATCCATACTGGCCTATTCAATTTTCTTTCCGGTAGTCGAAGTCTTGTCATCTGTTTCACTTGGACTGCTTGTCTGGTGGGGTGGAAGAGGCATAATACAGGGAACAGCAACAATTGGCGAGTTGTTTTCTTTTATCATGTATATCAATATGTTGTTTCGTCCGATACGTATGCTGGCTGACAGATTCAATACCCTGCAGATGGGAATGGTTTCATCGGATCGTGTATTTAAAGTCCTTGATACAAATGAAATTATTGAAAATGCCGGCAAATTGGAGGCAGATAAAATTAAGGGAATTGTCGAATTTAAAAATGTTTGGTTTTCATATAAGGATGAAGAGTGGATTTTAAAAAACATTTCTTTTTCAGTTAAAGAAGGTGAGACAATAGCACTGGTGGGGGCAACAGGAGCCGGAAAATCGTCCATCATCAATTTGTTGAATCGTTTTTACGAATACAATAAAGGTGTTATTTCCATTGATGGGATTGATGTACGAGATTACGAACTTACCTCGTTGCGAAAAAATATTGGTGTGGTATTACAGGATGTTTTTTTATTTTCAGATACGCTTGCCAACAATATTTCATTGAATGATCCTGAAATTACGCGCGAACAAATTATTGAAGCTTCCAAAATTGTCGGAGCCCATGATTTTATTTGTAAACTTCCCAATGGTTATGATTACAATGCAATGGAGCGTGGAGGAATGCTTTCGGTAGGGCAGAGGCAATTGATTTCTTTCATTCGGGCCTATGCCTACAATCCTAAAATTTTGATTTTGGACGAAGCGACTTCATCTATCGATACAGAATCGGAGAAGTTAATTCAAAAAGCAATTGAACTGGTTACAAAAGGCCGTACATCAATAATAATTGCTCACCGTTTGGCAACTATCCAAAAAGCGGATAAAATAATTGTAATGGATAAAGGTGAAATAATTGAAATGGGAAATCACCAGGAATTGTTGAAGCAAAACGGGAAATACAAAAGTTTGTTTGAGCTGCAATTTAAAGATGAAACGATTGAGGAAACTTTTTGATGGTTTGGTAAAATTCAACCTAATTTACCTAAGGAATCACTGAATGTTAATAATTTTTGCGCGTTATTTACTTGCCTTCGAGATACAGTGTATCAGGACAAATATCCAACCCATTCTTCCAGGTAACGGTACCTAATTCCTCTTTTGCTGTTTGAAATAGGGTAAAGTCTTTCAATTCCTTGAACAGACCGAAATTTAAGTAAGGTTTTAAATCAAATTTCTTTTTCTCTCCATTGCTAAAAACAATCTCCAGCAAATAGTCTTGCATCGGATTTACGGACTTTACACGTGGGTTCATTGTTTTTATTTTAAAGGGTCGATACTGAATATTTTTTCACCGATGATCGACAACTGCCAGTCTGCCATCAATTCATCCTTATGCAACTCAATCCATGCTTCCACTAATTTTGATTTTCCTAGCGGTAGTTTCCCTTCAAGGAGAATGCCATCAGGAATTTTATAAACCGCATCATTGTCCTGGTATTTTACATGTATATGTGGAAAATGGTGCTGTTTATTGTCTAAATAATACATTGATACTATCAAACCATAAAACATTGAAATTACAGGCATCTTGTATTTTTTTACAAAGGTATACTTTTTTTAACAAAATTTCGCCTTGTTGTTTGTGGCACACCGTTTAGCAAAATCCAAAAAGCGGATAAAATAATTATAATGGATAAAGGCGAAATAATTGATTTCATTTTGCTCCCTAAAGCAAAAAAAAGGGCAGCAGTATTTCAACTGCTACCCCCTGAAAAAAACAATTAAACAACTTCACTTACCCAAATATTGTTTTACTATTAAAAATATTTTTAGAATTTCAATTTCAGATTAGTTTTGATACCGTGTCCGATTGCTGCATTTTCAAATATACCAAGGCCAAACATGTACTCTTGTGTGATATCAAACTGCACATCGTTTGTTAAATCAGTAGTTGTTAATGCTCTTTTAAATTCAAGTACCCAACCTGTGCTTGTATGGCTAGAGTATGCTGCAATGTCGCCTCTGCTACCAACAAATGCCCCTTTTGTGTAGATGCTTGGAAATCTTTTAGCTCCTGTATTTATTTCATAACCGCCTGACGCAGGATCAATAGTGCCACCTGCATAAGTTAATACCCCATTAACATCGACAGCAGTTACTCGTTTTGCTGTACCGCTTAGTGTATCCGCAGTTGTAATCCAATAATAATTGCTGGAATTCGGAATAATAAATATTGGAACAGAAACATTTACAACTCCATTATTTAATGTTTGTTTGTTATCAACATAACCACCAGCAGTTTTTGGATCGCTTCCTCTTCCACCATCAACCATTTCGGTGGCAGTTGGAGCTGATAAATTCGCAATTGTACCACATTTTTGGTCATCTATTTGGTAAACAAACGGGTTACCTGTTCTAACACGTTTCCAATGCCATAAATCATTTACTTCACCTGCTCCTGTATAATGTTTCGTAGTTGTAGTATATCCTAATCCGGCGGTTACAGCATGGCAAGTTGAATAGCAAGTTTGAGCGTTCCAATTCGTCATACTTGTAGTTGCTGTAGGCCACATCATTGCAAATTTATCTTCATACCATTTATCAGTTGCAGAAGTTGGAAATTTGTTTTGTTCTTCCCATAATTTTGTAGCAGGATCAAAATACCATGATTCTCTGTTTCTGCTGTCTGTGGGATCAGTCCATTCTGCTAAAAAATAAATATTTGTAGCATCGTGCATAGAACGCATCGTGAAATTATAGGTTTCACCTGTGTAGTATGTAAAATCACTTAGTGTGGGAACCGTTCCTGTTCCGGTTAATTTTTGGCAATTAGCCCACGAAGCATCAATTGTTCCATCTACTGTAGGTGCTGTACTTACTAATAGTGATTTAAGTTCTGTTGTGCTTGTGCCGGGTCCGGTTGGAGCATAAGTGCAAGAGCCGTCATCTTCTTCGGCTTGGGCATTGTAATTTAAAGATGCTGTATCCATGCAGCCTTTCACTTTATCTTTTTTACATGCCGATGGAATAACCGCGATTAGCCCTATGGATAATGCCGCTGCATAGGTCATGAGTTTTAATTTTGTAGTTTTCATAATTTTTTTTTAAGTTAATTTTTTGTTGTTATTGTTTTTTTTATTTTCCTGGACAAAGATGAGGACTACAGCCCAACAAAAATATGATTTTAGTTGGTTGCAAACCTTTGTTTTCGTAGGTTATTGAGGTGCTTGGTAAGAATAAGAAATAAGGAAGAATACAGTTTTACTGAACAGTTTTGGAAATAAAAAAAGTAAGGAAAATTTGAAGATTTCAATTGGTCGAAAAATACCCCCGTCTGTATAAGGCAGAAATTAGCTTAAAATCAGCAAATTACACGGTTTTCCTTCTGTCACTATATTTTTCCAAAATGAATTGCTGCAATTTTTTTTCGTCGGCAATAACGATTTTTTGATCACGTATTCTGATTATCCTTTCTCTTTTTAAAATAGAAAGCGTACGGATTGACTCTGCGAGACAGGTTCCGGCAATATCTGCAATTTCTTGTCTTGAAATCACAACATCTAATAAACACTCATTTTTACCGAGCGGCAATCCAAATTTATTTTTAACAATTAATAATGCCTCTGCAACTTTCCTTTTGGCATTCACTTGTGTGAGATTTCTATTGTGATTCTCAATTTTACTAAACTGATGAGCATAGAACTCCATCAGCTGCCATGAAAATGTGGGGTTTTTCTTAATGACTTTAGTAAAAATATTTTTCTCGAAAGAACAGATAGAAGTAGGTTCAAGAGTAGTGGCGCTTACAAAATAGGTATTATCTGCAAATGACCTTAAGGTGAGCATTTCACCGGAACCCACAAGGCGGGTAATGTTTTGTTTACCGGAATTAGATGTATTAAAAACTTTAATTTTCCCATAACGGATGAAATAAATTCTCGACACGGTACCTCCTTCAGAAAAAACATTTAGTTTTTTGGGAAACTCTTCAAAGTGCTTATTGTGCCCTAAAAATGTTTTCCATTTTTGGGTGCAATATTTGTTTATTAAACAATCAATTTGTTTGCAGGCTTCACAGCCAAAGAGTTCAAAATTCTGCATTATTTGGTTGCATATTTGGAGATATATTCAGGTTTTATTTTTGTTGTATAAACAAGTACTTAGTGATAAGTTAAATTTGCTTTAATGTATTGTAAGTCATTCCGACCACATTCACTTCGTTCAGTGTAAACTCCGTGGAGGAATCTTTTCATTACTAAAAAGATGTCTCGGCAAACCTCGACATGACATTGCGTTTTTTTTATTATTAACTCAACATTAGTTTAAAAACATTTTCGTTTCTACGTATTCCACAAGGCTCCATGTGAGGCTAAATAATGTTTATACCAGAACAGGATGTTGATTATATTTTATAATAATATTTTGCAATCCTTTAAGATTCAATATTTTGATTTTTCTTCCTGCTTTGGAAATGAGTCCCTCCTGTTCAAACGCTGTAAGTTGTGTCATTACCTGTTCCGCAGTAGTTCCTGCAATATTTGCAATGTCTTCGCGTGTAAATGTTGCATTCAATATGTTTTCTTTATTTAATCCGAAGTTCTCCCACAATAATAACAAAGCTTCAGTAATTTTTTCACGGGTATTCATTTGTCCCAGATTCTTCATTCTATTTTCCATCTTGCGCAATTCCCGTGAATAGAACTTCATCAATTCCCGAACAAATTTTGGATTGCTTTCAAATAGATCATCCAGTACTTTATTTTCAACAAAGCAGACAATCGAATCATTCATTGTTTTTGCACCTATAGGATAAACTTCTTTTTCACTCCCCCTATGACCGAGTAGATGCCCCTGAACAGCAAATCGGACAATTTGTTTCCTTTGATTTAGCCCTGTTGAATAGACTATTACCTTGCCGGATTGAATAAAAAACACACCCAATATCGGTGAATTCTCATTGATAATATCCTCGTTCTGTTTAAAAAAAATTTGAGCTTTTTTTTGGTCAATTTGCCGAATCCATTCGGGAGAGCAATGTGTTTTTATTAAACAATGAGTGTTTTCACAAAACTCACAACATATATTTTTCATTTTTTGTTTTTGGCATTCATTTTGTTTTTTGCCAACGTGTTCTCGCCCGGCCTCATTATACTTCGGTATAATAAAAACGTAAAATGACGTAGCGAAGTTAAAATGTGATTTAGTAGAAATTTAGAGTTTTTCAGAAATTAACCTGAAGGCTATGAATACCGTCTTTATAAGTGTAGCTTAACTTATATTCATAAAGTGTGCAAATTTGCTTTATAATAGCTAATCCTAAGCCGGTTTGGTTGGGTTTGGTGGTGTCTTTTCTGAACCGTTCAAATAACAATTCTGTTGTTACAGTTAATTCGGGTCCTGTGTTTTTGATTATTAACCCAGTACCCTTTAAAACGATAGATATTTTGCCTGATGGAATATTATGAATGATTGCATTTCTAATCAAATTATTAAATAACGTCTCTATCAATGATTGATTGGCAGTAATAAATGAGCTTGTATCAATTTCTTTTTTTATTTGTGGTAATCTGTCGTCAAATGTCTGCCTGAAGCTGGAGAGGGCTGTTTCAATGATTTCAGAAAGGTTGATTTTATTTTGATTAAGAAATTGGTTGTTCTCAATTTTTGCCAACAGTAATAAGTTTTTATTCAAATTACTTAAACGTGTTGTTGCTTCCGCAATATCGTTTAACAGTTCCGCTGTTTTTTCATTTAAGTCGGGCTGTTCCATAAGTAACTCAGCTTTGGACCGAATGATAGCGAGTGGCGTTTGTATTTCATGCGACGCATTTTCAACAAATTGTTTTTGATTTTGATAAGCCAGTTGATCCTTTTTGATCAACTGATTAGTTACTCTGTTTAATTCGTCGAATTCAGTTACACCTGTTTCGGATTTTAAATTTATGGGCGTGTTCTTACTAATGTCGTAAGTGCGTAGTTTTTCAATTGTTGCATAAAAGGGTTGCCATAATTTTTCTGAAACTTTACGATTAATAATGATAATGGAAAATAACAGAATGAAATATATAATCCCATGAATTGAAAACACAGCTACCATCAAATGAGTCGTCTCAACTGAGGAAGAGTAAGTTGTGATTTCATAATCTTTACCGAGATGTTTAAATTTTTCAGTAAGCATCTTAAAAGGCAGATATTTGTTTTGTGATGCATAAAATAGCGAAGTGTCTTTAATAATATTATATTTCTTTAATGTTGGTGATGTAATTTCTGCAACTGTATATTCCCCTTTAGCTCCTGAATGGAGCTCAATTTCACGTTTATGTTCATTCAATAAGCTTAAAATGTTTTCTTGCTTTAAGAGCAAAAATTCATTATGAACATGGTTTATTTGAAGACTTAAAAAAATGTAAAAAATAATTGAACAAATTATTAAAACAAGCGGCAAATAAATAAGTAAGAATCTTGTATTTTTTTTCTGAAGTTCCATCTTTGGGAATTTTATTTATCCATTTCAAATTTATAGCCGAGTCCATAAACAGCTTTTATGCAATCAGGACAACCCACATCCTTTAGTTTTTTCTTAATGTTTTTTATATGTGCATATACCGAATAGTAGGAATCAATATTATCTGCCTCATCACCTAAAAGGTGCTCAGCTATTGCTTGTTTTGAAATTACACGCTGTTTGTTGGCTACCATAAAAATCAATAATTGGAATTCGTTTTTCGTAAGCAGAAGTTGATTATTATTGAATCCAGCTGTTTTTGACGATAAATCAATCGTTAAGTTACCACATATTATCTGGCTCGTTCCTTCGGAATATTTCCGCCGGATAAGGGCTTTTACTCTCGCGTTTAATTCTGAAAGATGAAATGGTTTTGTTAAATAATCGTCAGCACCCGATTCGAGTCCGGCAATTTTATCTTCAAGTGAGTTTTTTGCAGAAATAATTACAACGCCATCCTGCTTTTTCTGATCACGCAGGTTTTGTAAAAGTTTTAATCCACTTCCCCCCGGAAGAGCGATATCCAATATAATACAATCGTAATTGTAAAAACTAATTTTATCAAGCCCTTCTTCATAATTAATTGCTGTATCACAGATAAAGGACTCGCGCTGAAAAAAATCAGTAATGCTTTTTAATAAGCTTAGTTCGTCTTCAACGATTAATAATTTCATAGGAAAAAATAATGGAGATTTTTTTGATTTGTAAAACTATTGCAATTTGTTCTTAGAAGGATATTGGCGACAGGGCTGTTCAGTCAAAACCAAGAATGCCACTAATCGAAGCGTCATTGCGAGAGCCTTTTGCTCGAAGCAATCTCTTTTATCTAGTGTGAGATTGCTTCGGTTGTAAAAAACGCCCTCGCAATGACGTAGTTTTATTAATACTATTAATATGGTTAACTGAATCACAATTTAACTGAACAGCCCAGATATTGGCGAGTCTCAAAAAAACCGGGCAAAACTATTTTGCTTCTTTCTACTTTGTAATAAAGTGCATTATGTTTTGTAATTAAAATTCTGCGTAGTTATGGTCTTGCCATTTTCTGCCTGTTTTATTGATGCTGCCAGACGTTTCCTTTGTTTCTCTGTTAATTCATCAAGAATGTCAACCGATTTCTCTTTACTTATATAATAACTCAAAGCGTTGAAAAGTTTTCCAGAATATCAGGATTGTCAATTTTATCAATGAGTTTATGAAAGTTCGTTTTCGTTTTCATTTTTTATTATTTATAACACAAATGTAAAAAGATAAGAAACAAGAAACAATCGGGTGTACGACAAATATCCCTTTTTCACAAAGATAGGTTGAAAAGTTATTGG
>JAVHPR010000212.1:0-3254 GCA_036170695.1 Bacteroidia bacterium | reverse complement strand
AGGAGCTAAGATACTATTTTTTTACATGTCTAAAGCAGATAAGCAATTTTTTAAATACCGACAAAAATAAACTTAAACAGATTATTGTTAATCTTTTAGGTAATGCAATAAAATTTACTGAACAGGGTAAGATTGACCTGTATATTGACTTAAAACACAAAGAAAACAAAGCACCCACCCTTGAATTCCATTTAATTGATACCGGAATAGGAATTGAGGAAAACGATTTTGACAAAATTTTTCAATCATTTACACAAATTGACAGTTCAACAAAAAAAATATATCCCGGCACGGGGCTTGGGCTATCTATCTGCAAAAGCTATGTTGAACTCCTTGGCGGAAACATAAGCGTAACAAGTAAAGCAGGCAGAGGCTCTGAATTTATTTTCAGCATACCGGTAACGATAGCAAAATCTACAGAAATTAATAAGGTGGAAAATTTTATCTCCCCCACCCAATTTACAAAATCAATACCTGATGCACAATTTAATATTCTTATTGTAGAAGACGAAGCGATTAACAGACTCTATCTGACAAGTTTTTTAAAATCACAAAACTTCAAAGTGGATGGCGCTGGCAATGGTTTTGATGCGGTGGAGCTATTCATCAAAAACAAATACGATCTCATCCTGATGGATTGCCAGATGCCAAAAATGGATGGATTTGAGGCCGCACAAAGAATCAGGGAATTTGAAAAACAAAATAATTTATCACCAGCATCTATTATTGCTCTCTCGGGATATAACAAAAGTGAGATTTTAGAAAAGTTCCAAAAAGCCCAAATGGATGATTATATCATTAAGCCAATTAATGAAGTCGAATTATCCGGAAAAATAAAGAATTTGATAAAAAGTAAAAAATAATTTTTTTTCAATTAAACTTTAGCAATTTCAATCCGTCTAAACACAAAACAGGGTTATGCAGCAGTGTACAGATCAGGAAATATTAGAACTGTTTCGAAACGAGGAATCGAGAAACATGTCCATACATTTAATGATCAAGCAATACCAGGTAAGGCTATACTGGCACATCAGAAAGATAGTAATTGATCACGATGATACGGATGACGTTTTGCAGAATACCTTCATAAAAGCATGGAAAGGAATGGAAAATTTTAAAGGTGACGCTAAAATTTATACCTGGTTATTCCGCATAGGAACCAATGAATCGATTACCTTTTTAAGGCAAAAAAGGTCAAATTTAACATCCATTCACCCTATCGAATACCATTTAAGCAATACACTTTCGGCCGATCCTTATTATCATGGTGATGAAATTCAAATGAAATTGCAAAAAGCCATATTAACATTGCCTGAAAAACAACGAATTGTATTTAATATGCGTTATTACGATGAAACGCCTTATGAAGAGATGTCGGAAATACTTGAAACATCAGTAGGTGCCTTAAAAGCATCGTATCATATAGCGGCAAAAAAAATTGAAGAGATTTTGTTGAATCGGTAAAATGTCAATAAGGCGCAGAAATAAATATTGTGTGCGAAGGTCATGCTGAGCGAGCCTGCCCAGAGCTTGACGAAGGGAAGTATTTGGGCAAGCCATCGCACACCCTTCGACAGGCTCTGGGTGACGACACACAATTTGAGAAATTATAGTCTCCGATTACCAATAAAAATAGAACAGACAAACAAATGGAAAACAATTACGATAACCTATCAGAAGAAAATTTTTTGTTCGGCAAGGACAAAAAAAATGCTTTTGCCCTTCCGGAAGGTTATTTTGACACCTTTTCCACACGTATGTTAAACAGGATTGAATACGAGCAAGAAATGGCTGGATTTCAAACATTAGCCGCCACCAACCGACAATTAAAATTTGCTGTTCCGCAAAATTATTTTACTTCTCTGGCCGCTATTCTTGAATGCAAATATGAATTATCTCTTTTCCCCGAACTTAATAAATTAGCCAAACCAGCCCTTAAACCATTACCTGCCGATTATTTTGAAACAATGGCGACCAAGGTGATGGATAAAATTGAGCTTGAATCGGAATTGAAAGAGTTCTCGGTTTTATCTTCAATAGAGAAGAAAAACAACTTCCAGCTTGTTCCAGATTATTTTGAAAACAGCGCCAGTGAAGTAAAAGAAAAAATTCATGCTGCAAAGCACCGTGCTCCAGACTTTATAGATCAAATAATCAGCCTGCTCTTTAAACCGAAAACGGCTTTTGCTTTCAGTTTTGTTTTAATCATTGGGCTTACAGCAGTTTGGTATCTTAAAAAAACAAGTCCTGTTATTCTGTCGGGAGATTGCAAAACCCTTGCCTGTCTGGAGAAAAACGAATTATTAAATGATAATAACATCCGCGATTTTGATGATGAAAATTTATACGATATGGTGGATGTGGAAGATTTAGATAAAAACATGTCGGAAAAAGAAGCTGCAAAGGATTCTTCAAAAACGAAAAAGAAATCGAAATAAATGAAATCGTATTTCAAATATATATTTTCAATCCTTCTATTGATATTTTCTATCAACAGCGCTACTGCGCAAGGTGGAGCTAAAAAGGAGAAGATAGATGCGTTGCGGGCTAACTTTATTTCCACAAAAGTAAATTTCACAACCCAGGAAATGCAATTATTCTGGCCCCTTTATAATGAGATGAATGACAAGCTGGATGCCAACCGGAAAACATTCAGGATGCAATACAATAACAATACAAATTACAATTTCACGACAGATAAAGAAGCCGAAGCCTACCTGAATGCAGAGCTAAATCTGAAACAAAAAGAATTTGAAATCTATAAAGAGTATTACGAAAAATTTAAAAAAATTCTTCCCGTGAAAAAAGTGGCGGCTGTGCGCAGGGCAGAAGAAAATTTCAAAAAAGAAATCATTAAAACCATAAAAGAAAATTAACGATTGTGAGGCTGATTTATTTACATATCATTTGCCTGATAAGCTTTGTATTAATAAATACAAAGCTTTCGGCATTTAATAATGATTCTGTAAAGATTATTAAACCGCCACGGCACTATTTTGATAAAACAATTTATATCGATTATTACTTAACAGGAAAAACTTATTTAGACACCTTAGGTCCGGTTTCAATAAGATTGAAATCCTATCAGGTAAATCAATCTGTTTTTGGATACAACTTTCCTATCATCACAAAAGACATCTATAATAAGGATAGCACCAAAATTTCTAATTTCCATTTTTTAATTTCCAGTAACTATTCGAAGCTGAGTCTTAATTTTGGTGGGATTTCAAAACATGAATTAACAAAATTTTCGG
>JAVHPR010000211.1:0-3256 GCA_036170695.1 Bacteroidia bacterium | reverse complement strand
TAAACGCCTAAAATCAATGAATTAAAAATGCGCTCTAAGCGTATATACCTATAAGTCTAATGCATTAATGGGAGGATAATTTTATGGAGAAGAAAGAAAAAGGACATAAGCGATTAACTATTGCAGAACTGAGGAATTGCCAAGGCTTTGAAAATTATTCAGAAGAACAATCCGAAGAAACTATTCGATCATTGGAAAAATTATCCATCCTGTTTTATGAATTATACATGAAGCAGAAACAAAAAGAAGGAAACTATTCGTTCAATAAAAAAAATATCGGTAACGAAAAAACGGATGAAACAACGAACGGAAAATTAAAAGATAAAACCATAGCAAATAAAAAGGGAGGAATAAATGAAGGAAAAGCAGATTACAAAAAGCGAAATGCTGCTTAAGCAATTCGCAAAAGGGAAGAGCAGAGAAGAAAAAGATGAAAGCATTCAGAATTGTGTCATCTATACAAGGGTAAGTTCCAAAGAACAGATGGATACCAACCAAAGTTTGGAATGGCAGAAAAAATACTGCATGGAATATGCCATTAAAAACAAACTCAACATCAACGGCTATTTTGGTGGAACGTATGAAAGTGCGAAAAGCGATGAAAGAAAAGAGTTTAGCCGGATGCTTAAATCCGTAAAAGCGAGCAGAGAAAAAATATCATTCATTTTAGTTTATAGCTTAGACCGATTTAGCAGAACTGGCGATAGTGCTATTTATATATCCAGTCAGCTAAAGAAGGCGGGAGTGAATATTATGGCTGTTACTCAGCCTATTGATACCAATTCTCATGCAGGAGCTTTGCAACAAAACATTCAGTTCATTTTTAGTAAATACGATAATGATTTACGAAGGCAAAAAAGCATTGATGGGATGCGGGAGAAATTATTGCGAGGAGGATGGATTGGTAAAGCACCTGTTGGATATAGCTATGAAAGAGGTACAGCAACGCAAACAATTAAATTAAGTGAGAAAGCGGATTTAATAAAATTGGCGTTTGAATGTAGAGCCAAAGGGCATACCTATCAGCAAATAGCAACCAAATTGGCTTCATTAGGATTGAAAATTCACTTTCAAAAAATAGCAGAGATGTTTAAGAACCCTTTTTATTGCGGGTATATTTCTCATCAATTTTTAAATGGCGAAATTGTAGAAGGAAAACATCCACCTTTAGTTGATAAAAAGTTATTTTTAAGAGCAAACGAATTTAGAAAAACAGAAGGTTATAAATCACAGAAGGAAAATGATTTCTTGCCACTAAAGGGGTTTATAAAAGAAGTAGAAAGTGGTGCGCCTTTTACAGGTTACTTGGTAAAAAAGAAAGGGCTTTACTATTACAAGGCAAACAAAGTTGGTATTAAAGTGAATAGGAATGTCGGGATCATGCACGGCAAGTTTAAAGAGTTGCTTAGAGGTTATACTATAAATACTGCCCACATTGAACCTTTAAAAATTCAATTGCAATACACATGGGAAAATCTGACAGAAAGTAACACAAGCGAAAAAAAAGCTCTTTCGTTAAAATTAAACGAAGTGGATGAGGAATTTTATAATTTAAGGAAACGCCATGCCATTGGAATAGTAAATATGGATATTTATGAGGAGTTTTCGATAGAAATGAAAGCAAGGAAAGAAGCAATTTTAACTCAACTCGAAACGCTTGACCAAAAATTATCGAACCCTAAAGAGTTGATTCATTTTACCTGCGAATTAGCCTCTAATCTCTCGCCAGTCTGGGATTCTGGCAATTATTACCAAAAACAAGCGTTCCAAAATACACTGTTTCCAAAAGGTTTAGCCTATGACGTGAAAATTGAGCATTATCGAACTCCGATTGTAAATGAAGTTATCGGCTGTGTCGCTTATTTATCTAAAGGTTTGGAAGAAAATAAAAACGGGATTTCTCTAAATTTTGAAGAAAAATCCCGTTCAGTAGCGAAAAGGGGAGTTGAACCCCTGACCTCAGGGTTATGAAACAAGCAAGAACCCCTGTATTTGCTGTAAACAGGGATGCAAAAGTTGACAAAATGCGACAAAACTGAACAAAATCACACTCAAAAATCACACTCGTATTTTAAAAAAATATCCTTGAGCATTTATAAAATATATAATTGCTTATCTTGAAAAAGTGGGCTTGACTTTATTAAAAAATTTCAAAATATTTATTTAATGCTAAATGTTTTTGATTTACATTGTTCAATATTAATTTGTCCCTGAGCATTATATTTGGGTTGAGAACGGGAAGGCGTTCCCATCCCAGAACCAGCAGTATAACCCGTAAAATAAACGGTCTCACTAATTTGATAATAATGAGCCCCAACATGTAAACTATAGAAACATTGTGTTTGACCAGGAGAAAGTGTAAGTTTGGAAGCACCCATATTGGTAGGATCTATAATAACAGACAAATTCTTCGAAGTATTATTTGTAAAACAATAATCTCCAGTATGTTTTAATGCACATTCTTTGTTTACAGTTTCGGGATTATTGATTTGTTCATTTGAATTGATTGGTTGACCGTTAAACCCACGATTTGAATTATTATTCTCTCCATCTGTTGTGACATTAATACCAAGCAATGCTCCTGCATCAGAGTTAAGAGGCAAGTCTTTCATTGATGCGGCAATTACAAAACCGTTGTTTGAGTCTAACGCCTTTATGCTAAGTTTAATTGTGTTACTTAAAACAGTATAATTCCCAACAATAATAGCGTCTACCGACAAGGTCTTTCCTAAATCTTTGGCTTCGTCAACAGTAATGTATCCTCTACCCATTAAACTTTTTGCAGCAGCAATTTCGCTCAAATTATCTCTGTCAAACACCACAAAGTTTCTTGAATCATTAACAATATTATAAGAAATATTGTCAGCTAGATATTTACCTGCAACAGTAGCAGATTTATTAATGTCTGTGATGTACAAAACCACAACTTTCTTTTTTTCTTTAGTGCTTAATTTTTCAGCAAGATCTGAACTAATATCCTTTAATGCTTTGTCAAAAGCACTTTGCGCAAAAGAACTTAAGGAAAAAAGAATTAAAAAAATGAGTGAAACGTTTTTTTTCATGTGTATGGAAATTTAAGGAAAAGAATGCTCATTATAATATTGATAGTATTTAGGGAATAAACTTTTTAATGCATATTGTTTTGCTTGCGATTCACTATCACCATTCCCGTTTATATCAGGGATAGTAAAACTTTTAATAGATTTAGGAATTGAGACAAAATAACTTTTACAAGTTTGTTGTCGCATTTCAATAA
>JAVHPR010000210.1:0-15861 GCA_036170695.1 Bacteroidia bacterium | reverse complement strand
TGGAATTATACTATTAAGCCAATATTGTAAAAGTTATTTTGTCCCAATTCCTTAAGTGTTTCTTTCATCCCTGCCCCATTACCGCATACGTATGCCGATACCGGAATATATACAATAATGTTAATTGCTTCCACTCAATATGGTTGTGTCGACACTTCTTATCAAAACATAGTTATAGAACCTGACGTTGCCTTTTATATTCCTAATGCGTTTTCTCCCAATAACGATGGAATAAACGACACCTTTTCTCCAAAAGGAATTTTTATCAGTGGTTATGAAATGACTATTTTTGATCGGTGGGGAAATTCTATTTTCTTTACCGATGAAATCACTAAATCCTGGGATGGCAGAGCCAGCTTTGGAGATGAAATAGCTCAATCAGATGTATATATTTATGTAATTAAAGGCACCGATATTAAACTTAGAAAGCACAGCTACAGAGGGATTGTAACATTGTTGAAATAACATTTAAGCGATTTTTCATAAAAAAGAATGAAGAAATTTTATTTCATATTGACTATTATTTTCTGCAATTTTTTTTGCACTGGTAATCTTACAATGAGTCAGACAGGATGTAATCTGCCACTTATCAGGCAAACCTTTACAGATGCCGGATGCACTGAATTGGCTGGCTGTCTTTCATCATGCAGTATGTATTTCTACAATCCTATTTCACAAACCGGGAGCGCTGCAGAGGCGTGGGCGCAAAATTATGGGGCAAACCTTATTTCTGTGCAGTCAGCACCTGAAAATTCATGCATTATTAGTGAACTAAACGCAAATGGATTTGGAGGAACTATTTGGATTGGATTTAATGACGAAGCCAATGAAGGGAATTTCGTCTGGTATGATCAAAGTTCTGTTATATATACCAATTGGAGTGGTGGAGAACCAAATAATTCGGGGAATGAAGATTGCACCCAAATTTATCCGAATGGCTCTTGGAATGACCTGCCTTGTACATCAAGTGGATCTAAATCTGTAATTGAAGTTAATCTTTGTCCTGTTACAACAATTACTCCAAGTGCCACAACAGTATGCGCAGGGCAAAGTGTTAATTTACCTGTCAGTACTTATTTAGGTTCTTCTCCTTATACCTACAGTTGGACATCCAATATTGGTGGGTTTGTATCAACATCGTCCGGACCAACAGTAACACCATCTGCCACTACCACCTATAGTGTTACGGCAACTGACAGATACGGCTGTACTTCAACAGCCAGTGTTGAAATAACCGTAAATCAATTACCGACAGCAACAATATCAGGGGCAACGGCAGTATGTAAAAATGCAACAGCACCTAGTATCACTTTTACCGGAGCCGTTGGAACAGCACCCTATACGTTTACATATTCAATTAATGGAGTAAGCCAGCCAGCATTAACCACTAGTAGCGGAAGCTCTATAAGCACAACTGCCCCCACCTCAAGCACCGGTGTCTTTTTATATACATTGATAAGCGTTCAGGATGCTAGTTCAACTGCTTGCTCTCAGGCTCAAAGCGGAAGTATAACAATTACTGTTGATTCAATACCAACAGCTACAATAACAGGAACAACAGCTGTATGTAAAGATGGGACTGCCCCAAACATCACCTTCACGGGAGCGGGAGGTACACCTCCATACACCTTCACTTATTCCCTTAACAGCGGAACAAATCAAACTATAGTTACTACCAGTGGGAGTACTGTGAATGTTAGCGCCGCAACAAATACTGCAGGCGTTTATACATATTCCCTGGTAAGCGTGCATGATGCAAGCGCTTCCGCCTGCTCCCAAACACAAAGCGGAAGTGCAATAATTACGGTTAATCCATTGCCTACAGCAACAATAACAGGAACAACTGATGTATGTAAGGACGCAACCGCTCCAAATGTTACCTTTACAGGAGCAGGCGGAACGGCTCCCTATACATTTACTTTTACAGTCAATGGAGTAACACAACCAACTGTAACAAGTATTGGAAACAGTGTGCCTGTTGCTGTTCCGACATTTGTTGCAGGTTCTTTTACCTACTCGTTAGTAAGTGTGATGGATGCCAGTTCTACCACCTGCTCACAAGCACAAAGCGGGAGCGTCACAATTGCTGTAAATCCAATTCCTACTGCAACAATTTCCGGGACAACAGCCTTATGCAAAAATTCAGCGGAGCAGAATATCACTTTTACCGGAGCTATGGGCACTGCACCTTATACATTTACTTATAAAATTAATGGTGGAACAAATCAAACGGTTATTACTACCAGTGGGAATAGTGTTAATATCCTAGCTCCTACGGGAATAGTGGGAACGCTTGTATATGATTTGGTAAGTGTTCAGGATGCAAGTATTACAGCCTGTTCCCAACTTCAAAGTGGAAGCGCGACAATAACAGTGAACCCTTTGCCGCTTGCTGATTTTGATTTTGCAGATGTATGTTTAACACAATCAGTAAATTTTAACAATACATCAACCGTTTCAAGTGGCACAAATGACAGCTGGTCGTGGGATTTTGGTGACAGTAGTCCATTGGAGAATAGTCAAAACCCTGTTTATGAATATGCTAATGCAGGAACTTATAACGTTACTTTAATCGTCACAACTAATAATGGATGTACAGACACCATTACAAAAAGTGCGGTAGTTCATCCTAATCCTGATGCGCAATTTTCAACGGCAAATGTTTGCGACGGAACCCCTGTTTTGTTTAATGATTTTTCAAATATCCCGGTAACTGATATAATACAATCCTGGACCTGGAATTTCGGGGATGGCAGTCCGCTCAACACTAATCAATTGGTCTCTGGTGGACACCCATATGCAAATGCAGGAACCTACACAGTACTGTTGTTAGTTGTTTCCAATTTTGGCTGTTCGGATTCGATATCAAAAATAGTGATAGTTAATCCTAATCCATCTGTATCATTTATTGTAAATGACACCGCAGGATGCGAATTATTGTGTCTGTCTTTTCAAGACGCATCTTCAATTATTACAGGAACGAATATAAACTGGACATGGGATGTTGGGGAAGAAAATTTAATTAGTAATACTCAAACTGTTGATCATTGTTACTCCAACGCTTCTGTTTTTTTTCCAGTACTTTTTAACGTAACTTTAACTGTTACATCAGATAGTGGATGTGTGAGCATCTTAGCTAAAAATAATTATATTATCGTCTATCCTAATCCAAATGCCAGCTTCAGCGCTTTGCCGGAAACAACAACAATCATTAATCCTGTAATTTCAATTTCAGATGCCTCGTCCGGAGTTAATTTTTGGAATTGGGATTTTGGCGACCTTTCTACCTCTGCTGACCCGGTACCATCATCTCATACTTATGCTGATACGGGGAGTTACACCATAACATTGATTACCTCAACACAGTATGGATGTTTGGACACAGCTTACCAAAACATTATTATAGAACCTGACTTTTCGATATACATTCCAAACTCCTTTTCTCCAAATGGCGATGATGTTAATGATACGTTTTTACCCAAAAGTATCTTTATAATAAAATTTGAAATGAAAATATTTGATCGGTGGGGAAATTTGATTTTCCGTACTGACGATATCAACAAAGGCTGGGATGGTAAGGCAAATCACGGGACTGAAATTGCATTGCAAGATGTATATATCTATTCGATTAATGTTACGGATATTAAAAGGAAGAAATACAGCTATAAAGGAATTTTAACATTGCTGAGGTAAGTTAGTATTAGATATGGAGCGGTACAGTGGAACCGTTTTTAACAATTATTAACCTTGGAGATCAAATAGAAACATTTTTTTTGATACCTTTGTTCGAGAAATTAAATCGGATTAATCTATAAAAACCATAAACAAAATGAAAAAATTATTTTTATTAGTAGCTTTTACCGGAATCGTTGGAGCATCTTCTGCACTTTCTGTTGTAGCTTTAACTAAAGGAACTGTTATCACTCTTCAAGGTGATGAAAAAAAGGACGGGAAGAAAAAGTGCGACAAAAATAAATCATGTTGCAAAAAAGCTGGAGCTTCAAAAGGCTGTGCAGGTGAAAAAGCAGAAGCAAAAGGCTGCTCACATGGCGAAGCAAAAGGGAAAGCATGTTCTCATGGACAAAAAGAACCAGTTACAAATATTACTCCTGCAACTCCTGCAACTAAGTAATTTAAACTTTCAAAAAAAATCCCGCCCATCCTATTTTGGAAGGCGGGATTTTTTATATACAATCAAATTCTGTCGCATAAATTTATTATGGGTAGAAGGGCGTTTGTGAATCATTTCTTAACCAAAAATTGTGAATAAATGAAACGAGAAAAATCAGCAGCATTATTTGAAAAAGCGAAAACATATTTTCCGGGAGGAGTAAATTCTCCCGTACGTGCATTCCGTTCGGTTGGAGGCACACCATTATTCATTGAACGAGGCAAAGGTGCTTATATTTGGGATGCAGATGGTAATGAATTTGTAGATTTTTGCGGATCCTGGGGACCACTAATATTAGGTCATGCGAATGACAAAGTGATAAATGCCATTAAAAAAACTGTTGAAAACGGATGTACATTTGGCGCACCTACTGCTTTGGAAAATGAATTAGCAGAGTTGATTTTGAATAATAATAAATACATTCAAAAAATACGTTTTGTAAGTTCGGGTACAGAGGCTGTGATGAGCGCCATACGCCTGGCGCGAGGTTATACCAAGCGAAATAAAATTTTAAAATTTGAAGGCTGTTATCACGGACACAGTGATTCTCTGCTCGTAAAAGCCGGTTCGGGATTAGTAACATTTGGAAACTCATCATCAGCCGGTGTTCCTGAAAGTTTTGTGAACGAAACAATTGTAGTTTCATTAAATAATGAGCAGGCTGTAAAACAAGCATTCATTGATTTTAAAGATCAAATTGCATGTATAATTATTGAACCTGTTCCGGCAAATAATGGTCTGTTGTTGCAAAGTAAAGAATACTTGCAATTTTTACGGAAGATATGTACTGAAAATAAAACACTGCTCATTTTTGATGAGGTGATAAGTGGCTTCCGTGTTGGATTTACCGGTGCGGCAGGATATTACGATATTCAGCCGGATATTATCACCTACGGGAAAATTATCGGAGGTGGATTGCCCGTTGGTATGTATGGTTCAAGCGTTGAAATTATGGCCCATATTTCACCTGAAGGAAATGTTTATCAGGCAGGTACATTAAGTGGCAACCCTGTTGCGATGGCAGCAGGAATTGCCCAATTGACAGAATGTTTGAAGCCGAATTTTTATACTGACCTGGAGAAAAAAAACACAGCATTCGTCAACGCCCTGAATGATTATGCAGTGCTTAATCGTTATAGTTTTAAAGTGTTTTCTATTGGCTCTATTTTCTGGTTTGCTTTTACAGATGCATTAAGTATACAATCTGCCGAACAAATTGTTCCGGAAAGCATGAATTATTTCAAAATCCTGCACAAAGAATTACTCGAACGAGGCGTTTATCTTGGTCCTTCAGGTTATGAAGTTGGGTTTATTTCGGAAGCACATACCCCGGAAATAATTCAAGGTGTTCAGCGTGTGGTGATGGAATGTTTAGATATTGCGATGCGGTAAATATCGAGATTTTTCTCATTGTGTTGTCTCAATCTCATTTGTTTTTTTTACAATTTCCTTGATGACCTTGTCTAGTTCCCTGGTGGCTATTTCAACTCTTGACAGCACCTCGGAATTAATAGGGTCACTCGGATTATCAAAGACAAATAAACTTGCTAAGCCAAGTAGGCTGGCAACAGGTCTGCGTACCTGATGCCCTTGCAGAAATGCAATTTCAGAAAGTTTTTTAATGTAGGTGTCTTGCTTTTCCTCTGCTTTTTTGCGTTCTGTAACATCGCGGATTATTCCGCAATAAAACCTTTCAGTTCCATTTGTCCAATGGCTAATTGAAAGTTCGATAGGAAATTCTGTGCCATTTTTATTAAGTCCGTAAAGTTCAATTCTTTTATCATTCAATAACTCTTGATTTGATGAAGCATGAAGCCCGAATTTTTGCAAATGAGAAGAGTGATACCTTTGATGCATAATTATTGTAAGCGGCTTTCCAAGAACTTCATCAGCGCTATAACCAAATGTTTTTTCAGCAAAATAATTCCAGAAAATAATTTCTCCTTTTCCGTTCGCAAGTATAATTGAATCCTTAGCGGATTGAATTACCGATCGGAATTTTTTTTCAGATTCTATAATTTCCTGTTGTGCTTTTTTTCGTTCGGTTATATCTTGTAAAATACCAAAAACTGTTTTTGTTTCCGGATCATATTCCGCAATGGAATGTACGTCAACAATAACTCCATCGTTGCCTCTCTTTATTTTAAATTCCACATCGTAGGACTTCCTTTGTGCAATTAAATCTATTAGTGCCTCATCCAATTTTTCGCGATACTCATGAAGAGGAAATTTTTTTACTGTTTTAAAAGATAATTCATACTTATCAGCACCATATATTTTTACTGCCCCTGCTGACGAATACATCACTTGATGTTCCAAATCTAACTCCCAATTCCCAAATTTTGCGACCAATTCACCCTGGCTTAACCGTGCTTCACTCTCCACCAGTTCTTTCTCAGTTTTTTTTCGTTCACTTATATCCTGAGCTGAAATATAAATAATTTTCGAAGCATTATGATCTCCATGAGAAGCATTCACGAACATATCAATCAGTTTCCCATCTTTTCTTTTCCATTGCCTTTCGCCAATATTTCTTTGCTTGGTCTGAACCACCTGATTTACAAATGCATCAACTGATTCTATCGTGTGATTTAAAAAATTATAAATTGTTAAGGTGTCAATTTCTTCCGGTAAATATCCGAGCAGCGTACAGAATGAAGGGTTTGCATAAATAATTTTTTTTGTTTCGGTATTAAAAAAATAGATGCAAAGCAACGAATCGTTCACAAACGATTTCATGTTTTGTTCACTTTGATTCAGGGCTTCTTCAATTTGTTTTCGTTCGGTAATGTCCGTGAAGGTCACCACAGCACCCACCAACAGCCCCTGCTCAAATATTGGCATACTTGCAAATTGTACGGGGAAGCTACTGCCGTCCTTTTTCCAAAACACATCGTTAACGCCACGATGCACCTTGCCGTCTCTGAAGGCTTGGTATATGGGGCAATCTTCGGGAGGATAGTTTCTACCATCAGCTTTGGTATGATGCCAGATGCCGTGGCTGTATAGTCCGATTAGTTCTTCTTGTTCATACCCCAGCATTTTTGCTGCGACCGGATTAACGAATGTATGGTTGCCATTCAAGTCCAGGCCCAAAATGCCTTCAGCTACTGAATCCAGTATAAGATCTTTTTGTTGGTTGAGTTGTGCTAACTTCCTCTCCACCTGCTTACGTTTGGTGATGTTTCTTCCCTGTGCAATTGTAGCAAAAGGAGTGTTATTATCAACATCTAATACTTGTGCGGAGTTCCAAATCAGAGTATTTACAGAACCATTCACGTGAATAATTTCAATTTCATTATCTTCCAGATGTTCACCTGTTTGTGTCATTCTGATAATTTCCATTGTTGTGCTCGCTAACGATTCAGGGAACAGTAGTTCAATGGATTTCCCGATAACGGATTCCTCTTTTCTTCCTGTTAATTTTTCGAAGGCAATGTTAAAACGGGTGATTTTGAAATCGGCATCCCAAATAATAATTGGTACATTGGAGTACGTAAAAAGGTTATTGAAGTATTGATTATCTAATTGACTTTTCATAAGTTTAGATTCTCTGTTTTCGATGAACAAGTAACAAAATTCTTCTCAGCCTATCTGTTGTTAATGATGTGACAGGGGGTGTCGCAAAAATCCTTTTTTTTCAGGAAAGGGCATGCTCAAACGAAATAAAAAAGATTCATCGTTTATAAGGAAGATAAAAGTATTATTGTTTTGATAAACAAAAAATGTCATAAGTCATTTTAGGGTTGTTTTTGTTGAAGATACCTGATTATTAATGCCAATTAATGGTAGAAATAGATTTTTTGTGTATAGCTTAGGGTGACAACGCACGGTTTGAGAAAAAAACAACCCCAGATTCAAATTATTAGTTTAAATAACTCTTTGCTCTGTCTAATGCTTTTAAAATACCATTAGAATTAGTTCCTCCGGCAGTTGCATAAAAAGGTTGTCCTCCACCACCTCCATTTATCTCTTTTCCCAGTTCACGAACAATCGTACTTGCATTGAAGTTTCTGTCTTTTACCAGATTATCAGAAATAATAAGAGATAAGCTTGGTTTTCCGTTTACTTCGGCACCAAGGATCATAAATAAATTATCGATTTGATTGCGTAATTCAAACGAAAGATCTTTTATTGCATCCGCTGAATCTAAATCAATTCTTTCAGCAATGAAATTAATTCCGTTGATTGATTTTTTCTTGGTAATCAATTCGGTTTTCACTCCTTTTGCTTTTTCACGTTGCATTTGCTCGAGTTGTTTCTGCAATTCGGAATTTTGCTCCATTAAATTCTCAACACTTTTTAAAATATCTTTCGGATTGTTCAGAATGTTTTTTAGCTCCTGCACCAATGTTGTTTGTTGGGTGAAAAATGCTTCTGCCTTAACAGAAGTGATTGCTTCAATCCGCCTGATCCCGGCAGCAACTGCACCCTCCGAAGTTATTTTAAATAGCCCGATTTGTCCGGTTGAAGAAACGTGAGTGCCTCCGCATAACTCAATGGAATAACTTTTATCAAATGCTACTACGCGTACCGTTTCCCCGTATTTTTCTCCAAACAAAGCCATAGCTCCTGTTTTACGGGCGTCATCGATTGACATTTCTTTAATATCGGATGAAATATTCTCCCGGATTTTTTGATTTACAAGTTTTTCTATTTGTAAAATTTCTTCATCTGTTACCTTTGAGAAATGAGAAAAATCGAAACGCAAATGTTCTTCGTTTACCAACGAACCTTTTTGTTCAACATGCGATCCTAACACTTGGCGCAATGCAGCATGTAACAAGTGCGTTGCGGTATGATTATTCTCTGTCAGCAATCGTTTTTCGGCATTTACTTTTGCAATAAATGTTTGCCCGAAATTTTCTGGCAATTTATCAGTAAAGTGAATAAAAATTCCATTCTCTTTTTTTGTATCCGTGATAAAAACTTTTTCATTAACAGATTCCAAAACACCGCTATCACCCACTTGTCCGCCACTTTCGGCATAGAATGGAGTTTGATCCAGTATTAACTGGAACTGTTCTTTGCCTTTCGCTTTTACTTTTCGGTATTGAATAATTTTTGCCTCACATTCTGCCTGTTGGTAGCCAATAAATATTCTTCCTCCATCTTCTGTGTTTCTCCCTTCCACCATCACCCAGTCACCAGTATCAATAGCTGTTGCGGCGCGAGAACGGGCTTTTTGTTTTTCCAATTCTACTTGAAACCCGACTTCATCAATGCTCAGGCCATATCCACGCGCTATCAAAGAAGTGAGGTCGAGCGGAAAACCGAAGGTGTCGTATAATTCAAAAACCGTTGCACCGTCAACAATTTGTTTTTTTTCATTTGAAACAGTGATACAAACATTATCGATGCGTTTCAAACCGTTTTCCAATGTCCTGAAGAAAGAAATTTCTTCTTCTTTAATAACTTTTTCAATTAATGATTTTTGTGAAATTAGTTCAGGGAATGCATGCCCGAGTTGGTGCGCTAGCACAGGCACCAAACGAAACATAAAAGGTTCTTTCAAATTCAATGATTGGTAGCCATAACGGATGGCACGTCTTAAAATCCGGCGAATTACATATCCGGCACCTGTATTGGAAGGAAGCTGTCCATCAGCAATACTGAATGCAATTGCCCGGATGTGATCAGCAATCACACGCATTGCAATATTAATAATCAGTTGTTGAGGGTGATTATTTTCATTTTCCGGTTTGTACCGTTGTACACTTAGCTCTTCAACTTTATTGATTAAGGGGCTAAACACATCCGTATCATAATTGGATTGTTTGTTTTGCAAAACACGCACCAAACGCTCAAATCCCATGCCTGTATCTACATGTTGTTTAGGTAGTTTCACCAATGAACCGTTTGCCTTGCGTTCAAATTCCATGAACACATTGTTCCATACTTCTATTACCTGTGGATCGTCATTATTTACGCGCAATGCACCACCTACTTTTGCAATCTCCTCCTCTGGTCGTCCATCGTAATGAATTTCTGAGCAGGGACCGCAAGGACCGGTATCGCCCATTTCCCAGAAATTATCTTTTTTATTGCCACGTAAAATCCGTTCTTCAGGTACAAATTGTTTCCATAAATCAAAAGCTTCCTGATCAAAATCCAAACCATCGTCTGCACTGCCTTCAAATACGGTTACATATAATCTATCCTTATCAATTTTATATACTTCTGTCAATAATTCCCATGCCCAGGTGATGGCTTCTTTTTTGAAATAGTCACCAAAGCTCCAATTGCCAAGCATTTCAAACATAGTATGATGATAGGTATCCACTCCAACCTCTTCCAGGTCATTGTGCTTGCCACTTACCCGCAAACATTTTTGAGTATCGGCCACGCGAGGGTATTTGATGGGTGCATTTCCCAAAAACAAATCTTTGAACGGTGCCATGCCCGAATTTATGAACATCAGTGTAGGATCATTCTTAACCACCATAGGTGCTGAAGGAACTATCTGATGGCCTTTCGACTTAAAAAAATCTAAAAATGTTTGACGAACTTTACTTGATTCCATTGTTTTTGGTTAAACCTCTCCCCTTAATCCCCTCTCCCCTTCGGCAGGCTCAGGATAAACTCCAGAGAGGGGGTGATTGGTGAGATAGTTAAATTGTTAAATTGCTTACTGATAAATTGCCTACTGTATTATTACTTACTGTTAGTTGCCAAACTTGTTAATTGGATTGCAAATTTAGGTTATTTGTGTAAATTCGCGTTAGAAGTATGAAAGAAACTCGCAAAACTATCCGTTTTCTTCAATAATGAGCAAAGTAAATTATAAGTTTAATAGCAAATCGCTATCCTTTGAAAAAATTACAATCCCCATCCGCGAGCGCGTCTGGAAGGTATTGTCATATTTGGCCATTGGTTTGGTGTTCGCTACTTTAACGATAGTACTTGCTTATAAGTATTTAGATTCCCCGAAAGAAAAGCAATTGCAGCGCGAAATTGCAGAGCTGACCTTACAATACGAACTTTTAAATAGTCGTATGGACCAGTTTACTGATGTGCTGGGAGATATTCAGGAGCGTGACAATAATGTGTACCGAACCATTTTTGAAGCCGAACCAATACCTGCCACTATCCGACAAGCTGGTTTTGGAGGAGTAAACAGGTACAAAGCGTTACAAGGCTTTAACAATTCGGCTTTAATGGTTGAAACGAGCAAACGTCTCGATATAATCAGCAAACAGTTGTATATTCAGTCGAAATCATTTGATGAAGTGGTTAACCTGGTGAAAAATAAAGCAATTCTTTTAGCTTCTATTCCTGCTATTCAGCCCATTTCAAATAAAGATTTAAAACATGTCCCTTCCGGGTACGGATGGAGAGCGGATCCGATTTATAAAACGCAGGAGTTTCATGCAGGGCTTGATTTTACTGCTACTACAGGAACCGAAATATATGCCACAGGTGATGGTGTTGTTCAAACAGCAGATGCCGCCGCCCAGGGGTATGGTAACCATATCGTGATTAATCATGGCTATGGATATCAAACTTTATACGGGCACATGAGCAAAATGGCAGTATTTGTAGGGAAAAAAGTGAAAAGAGGTGAATTGATAGGGTTTGTGGGGAGCACAGGACGTTCTACAGGCCCACATGTGCATTATGAAGTAATTAAAAATGGAGAAAAAGTTAACCCGATTAACTTCTTCTTTAATGATCTCACCCCTGCCCAATATCAACAAATGATTGATCTGGCTTCAAAAACATCCCAATCGTTCGATTAATGATTATTATTTTTCCCGTTTTATGAGTAAAAAAGAAATAGGTTTTTATACCGCTACTTCAATAGTTATTGCGAATATGATTGGAACGGGAGTTTTTACCAGTCTGGGATTTCAGGTTTTGGGTATTCACTCCGTTTTTTCATTGCTTTTTCTTTGGTTTATTGGTGGCATCGTTGCCTTATGTGGCGCCTTATCATACAGTGAACTTGCAGCCGCAATGCCCAGGTCAGGAAGTGAATATCATTATCTCTCAAAAATTTATCATCCTGCGGTAGGTTTTCTTTCGGGATGGGTTTCCCTGACTGTTGGGTTTGCCGCTCCCGTGGCGTTATCTGCAATGCTTATGGGCGGTTATGTGTCAAAAGTGTTTCCTGCGATAAATCCTATTTTACTTGCCGTAATGGTTGTAATTGTTATCACAATCATTCATTCACTTAGTTTAAAAACCGGGGGCAGGTTTCAAAATGTATTTACATTGCTTAAAATAATACTTATACTTTTTATTATCATTTCCGGATTTGTTTTCCCTGCCCATCAAAATATTCAATTAGCTCCCGACGGGAATTCTTTTTCAGAAATTTTTAGTTCCCCGTTTGTCATTTCATTATTCTGGGTTTCATACTCTTACTCAGGTTGGAATGCATCAGCATATATTGCAGGAGAGATTGAATCACCGAAAAAAAATGTTCCCCGTTCCTTATTGGCTGGTACTTTATTCGTAACTGTTTTATATATTTTGTTGAATTTTATATTTTTATATACCACTCCAATGCAAGCGATGGCAGGACAAAAAGAGGTAGGATTTGTAGTGGCAAATTATATTTTTGGTAGTGTTGGCGGCGCAATGATCAGCTTAATTATTGGCTTGCTTTTAGTTTCTTCGGTTAGCTCTATGATTATTGCAGGACCAAGAGTATCTCAGGTCATGGGTGAAGACAATTCACTTCTTCGTTTTTTGTCGATAAAAAATAAATCCATGATTCCTTATGTTGCTATACTATTTCAATCGGCAATATCAATTATTTTAATTATTACTTCTACTTTTGAGCAGGTATTGATTTATGTCGGTTTTACTTTAAATATATTTACATTTTTAACGGTTCTTGGTTTAATTATTTTCAGAATAAAACAACCGAACATTGAAAGGCCCTATAAAACATGGGGATACCCGGTTACACCACTGGTGTTTTTATCAGTTACTTTGTGGATATTATATTATGGACTGGTAAATAAACCTTATGAGTCAATGGTGGGCATAGCAACTGTTCTATCCGGTTTGCTGGTTTATTATTATGGTAGAAAAAAATAGATTATTAATTCGTATAAATATAAATGATGAAGAAACATTTAAGTTTTGCATGTTTTGTCTGTATAGTTGCTATCTTTTACACATCATGCAATAATAATTTGAAGCAGGGAGACGTAACTCAAAATGTTGCGGATAGTTTAAAAAGCAGGCAGAAGGACAGCCTTCTCGCTTTTAATGCAATTCCTAAAGTTCATCCTGTTTACAATGATCTTGCTAAATACATTGCAGGGATGGAAATTGCTTTCCCTTCACTAATTGATTCATCACTTCTAAAAAGAACTGAATGGAAAGAGTATTCAGAAAGTTTTGAAAAAAGATGGGAAAAGCTAGACAGTACCAAAATAAAAAAAATGGAGAATTGGAGAACCAAAGAGTTGACCGGTATAAATTCAAAAACTATTTTTTATCCTTTTTCAGGAGCGGATTTTTTAAATGTTTATACCTTTTTCCCTTCTGCTGAAAATTATATTATGGTTGGTTTAGAGCCGGAGGGGACGTTGCCATCATTCCATAAGGGGATAAAAAAAGATTCATTATCCGGGTATTTTAATGAAGTAAAAAGTTCGTTGTTCACTATTTTAAATTTTAGTTTTTTCAGAACTAAAGGCATGTCCGCTGATTTTAAAAATAAGGATTTAAACGGAACGCTACATTTAATTTTGTTGTTTATTGAAAGAACAGGGAATTCAATAGTTGATATTAAACCGGTGGCTATTAGTGAGGAAGGGCAAATTATTAATTATAAATCATTTGACGAACGGCAAAAAGATAACAAGGGAAACAAAGGAATTGAAATCGATTTTGTGAATTCTGGAAATCAATTAAAAAAAGTATACTATTTTTCAGTAAATCTGGATAATGACCATTTGAATAAAAATGCAGCGTTTGTTAATATGATTAATCAAAATAAAGAAGTATGCACCTACCTGAAATCGGCCTCTTATCTGATGTATAAAGATTATTTTTCTTCCATAAGGGATTTGATTTTGAACAGGAGTAACTATTTACTGGAAGATGATTCAGGCATCCCGTATAAATATTTTAAAGATTCAGTTTGGTCTGCCCAATTATATGGAAAATATTCAGGCTCTATTTCTTTGTTCAAAAGTGTTCATCAGGATGATTTAGAAAAAGCGTATAAAGACAAAGCAAACGTTGTAAAACCACTTGATTTTGGGATAGGTTATAAGTATCGGGTTGGAGAATCGAACTTGTTGCTTTTTAAGAAAAAATAGTTTTAGAATTTAATACAATCCTTCAAAATTGAAAATTACCACTTACATAGCTTCGTTTTTTTTTGCCGGAATATTACATCTGGCTGTTTCATGCCAGTCGGATAGTGTTGCAAAAAACATTGAGCCTAAAGAGGATTTGATTGAAACTATTCTTAGAAATTATTCCACTGAATTTATTAACATTCTTACCAATACGAAAAAATACGAAGTACAGATTATTTATACTCAAATCAACAGAGATAAAAATAATGTGCCTTCTTTTAGGCAATATAGTTATGGTTTAGACTCCCGAAAATATTTTTATCCCGCAAGTCTTGTAAAATTGCCCTGTTCCGCTTTAGCACTGGAAAAATTAAACAAGTTGAACATAGAAGAGCTTGATAAAAATACCTGTATGCAAACCGATAGCGCATCTGTTTGTCAGAAGAAAATACGAAGAGACACAAGCGCATTAAATGCAATTCCTTCAGTAGCCCAGTATATAAAAAGAATGTTACTCGTTAGTGATAACGATGCCTATGGGCGCATTTATGAGTTTCTGGGGCAGGGATATATTAATGAAGAGTTGAAAAAAAAAGGCTATCCCGATATACGGATTGTTCATCGTTTTGATATAGGGTGCGGTACAGCTCAAAACAGATGTACCAATCCGATTTCATTTTATAATTCACTGGGAAAATGCATTTATCAACAGCCCTTACAAACAAACAAAATGGAATTGAGTAATCCGTTGGGCACCGTAAAAAAGGGGAAAGGGTATATCGATAAAAATGAAAAATTAGTGAACGAGCCCAAGGACTATACCTTTATGAATTATTTATCCTTACAGGATATTCATGATATTTTAAAATCCATTATATTCCCTGAGCAGACAGAAAAAGCAAAACGATTTGATTTTAAAAAGGAGGACTATGCTTTTTTATACAAGTATATGTCAATGTATCCGAGGGAATCAGATTACCCAAAGTACAATGTAAAAGATTTTGAAGACGGGTATAAAAAATATTTCATTTACGGAACCAATCATAAAAAAATTGAAGAGGACAGCGTTCGTATTTTTAATATTGTCGGGCAATCTTATGGGAATTTAAGTGACGTTGCCTACATAATAAATTATGATAAAAAGATAGAATTTATGCTTTCTGCAGTGATATATGTGAATGAAGATGAAATTATTAATGATGGAAAGTATGAGTATAAAACCATTGGATTCCCTTTTCTTTCTACTTTAGGAAAGGCGATCTATGGTTATGAATCCCAAAGAAAAAAGGATTATTTACCGGATTTGAGTACTTTTAAACTTAGATAAAGCCGATACAATTGCCATACAAAGAAACCAATATCGTTAAATTGTTTTATAGGTATATACGTTTAGAGCGCACATAGAAAAAATAAAATTATCTTTGC
>JAVHPR010000209.1:0-3304 GCA_036170695.1 Bacteroidia bacterium | reverse complement strand
ATAAGGAGCTAAGATACTATTTTTTTACATGTCTAAAGCAGATAAGCAATATTATGAAATTAGGAAAATAGGTTATGGAACTTTCAAACATAAATGGCTCTTCAAGGTCTTCGACAAGCTCAGACTGACAGCCCGCAGGTCATATTGAGCCTGTCGAAATATGTGCGATGGCTTCTAATATTATGAAATTAGGAAAATTTGTCCTACACCATTTGTAAAACAACCAATTTGAATACGCCTTTTTTTTATACCTTCGTGGCGGAAAAATCAGAAAAAAAATAAAAAGTGTTAGAAAAATTAGCAGCCATAAAAAGACGTTGGGAAGAAGTAGAACAAAAATTGTCCGACCCAAAGGTTATTGGCAACATGACGGATTTTAAAAAATTCAACAAAGAATATAAAGACCTTACCGAGGTAGTAAATGCCTATCATGAATATAAAAACGTGGTAGAAAACATTGACTTCAATAAAGGTATTTTGGCGAATGAAAAGGATGATGAAATGCGGGAGATGGCAAAAATGGATTTAGATGAATTAACGCCTAAAAAGTTGTTAATAGAAGATCAGATTCGTCAGATGCTGGTGCCTAAAGATCCTGAAGACGCTAAGAATGTGGTCATGGAAATTCGAGCGGGAACGGGCGGCGATGAGGCAAGTATTTTTGCAGGTGATTTATATCGGATGTATACACGGTTTTGTGAAAACAAAGGACTGAAATTAGATGTAGTTGATTTTAATGAAGGCACAGTGGGCGGTTACAAGGAAATTATTTTTAATGTGACTGGTGATAACGCCTATGGCATATTAAAATTTGAAGGAGGAGTACATCGCGTACAGCGTGTTCCTAATACCGAAACACAGGGACGTGTGCACACATCTGCTGCAACTGTAATGGTGATGCCTGAAGCTGATGAGGTAGATGTTGTAATTAATCCTGCTGATTTGGAAATACAATTTGCGCGTTCGGGAGGTGCCGGTGGGCAAAATGTAAACAAGGTGGAAACTAAGGTAATGTTAACACATAAGCCATCGGGGATTGTTATCACTTGTCAGCAAGATCGTTCACAGCTTGGAAATCGTGAAATAGCAATGAAAATGCTGCGATCAAAGCTTTATGAAATAGAATTGCAAAAGCACTTAGACAGTGTTTCAAAAAGACGGAAAACAATGGTTTCTACCGGTGACCGTTCCGAAAAAATACGTACCTATAATTATTCTCAAAACCGTATCACCGACCACCGCATTAACTTAACACTCTACAACTTAACCTTGTTCATGGGGGGAGAATTGCAGGAAATGATCGATAGCCTTCAACTGGCTGAAAATGCTGAACGTTTGAAAGAGGGCGGGATTGGGTAAATAGATATGAGATATGAGTATTGAGACACTACTCTTGGGAATCTGAATCATTCAGTTTCGAAGAAATAAATCGCTCAGATCTAACATCTCACATCTAACATCTCACATCTCACATCTCACATCTAACTACTCACATCTTTATTGTTTCAATTGCAGTTTCCAATCGTTTCAAAACTTCTTCTTTACCAAGTAGTTCTACCATTTCAAATAACATAGGACCACCTCCAACGCCACTTAAACATACTCTGAACAATTGCATTACCTGTCCTGTAGCAATTCCCTGAGCTTCGGCTGTTGTTTTGAAAGCCGCCTCGGCATCGATAGCAGTAAAAATAGTTAATGCTTTAAAACGCTCAATTACGGCTTTAATAAAATTTGCAGAAGATTCATTCCAGCGTTTTTTTATCACATCAGCATCATAAGTTGTTGGGGCTATAAAAAAATAACTTCCGGCATTCCAAAATTCGGTAACGAAATGTGCTTTTTCTTTTACTAATTTACAAACCCCTTCTATATAGTCTTGATTCTTGTGCCTTAATTCTTGAGTCTCTTTTAATTTTTCCTCCAGTACCGGTCGAAACAATTCAGCCAAATCCTTATCAGATTTTTTACGCAAATACTGTTGGTTGAACCATTTTGTTTTTTCCGGATCGAATTTAGCTCCAGCTTTATGAACTCTTTCAAATGAAAATGCTTCGGCTAACTCATCTATTGAAAAAATCTCTTGTGTTGTACCGGGATTCCAGCCCAGCATGGCAAGCATATTTACAAACGCATCAGGGAAAAATCCTGTTTCGCGGTAACCAACATACTTTTCACCTGTACGTTCGTCATACCAATCTAAAGGGAACATCGGGATTCCGGATTTATCGCGTTTTGATAGTTTTCCATTACCATCCGGTTTTAAGATCAGCGGCAAATGAGCGAGCAGCGGCATTTTATCTTCACAGCCCAGGTAGCGATAAATTAAAATATGTGCAGGAGCTGATGGCAGCCATTCTTCGCCACGTACAGCATGTGAAATTTGCATTTCTATATCGTCCACTATATGTGCTAAATGATACGTAGGCATTCCGTCAGATTTCAATAATACCTTATCATCTACCTGGGTAGAATTCACCACTACCCATCCGCGTATAATATCATTAAAACGTATTTCTTCATTACGAGGCACTTTTAAGCGCACTACATAAGGCATTCCGGCGTCTATTAATTTTTTTACTTCATCTTCCGATAAGGTTAATGAATTACGCATATTCTGGCGAGAAACCGAATTGTATTGAGGTGCTGCCACTTTAGCGGCTTCCAGGCGTTTTCGCATAGCATCTAACTCTTCCGCAGTATCAAAAGCGTAATAGGCATGACCACTTGCAATAAGCTGGTCGGCATATTTTTTATAAATGCCTAATTCTTTTCGTTCGCTCTGACGATAAGGCGCATACGGGCCATCACCAAAACCTACACCTTCATTGGGCTCAATGCCGCACCATTTAAGGGATTCTATAATATATTCTTCGGCGCCTTTTACGTAGCGTGTTTGATCGGTATCTTCAATACGTAAAATAAAATCACCATTGTGTTTTTTTGCAAACAAATAACTAAACAATGCTGTGCGCACTCCACCCATGTGCAATCCGCCTGTTGGGCTGGGTGCAAAACGTAATCTAACTCTTTTGTTTTCCATACTATGTATTTTTGAGGGCACAAATTTAATGAAACAAATCAGAATCGAAGATTTAGAATCATTAAAACAAAAATAAAAAAATGCTATCATGGTTCGTAGATTCAACATGTACTTTTCAGAAACCTGATTTATAGTTTCAGTTCGTTAGTTTAAAACTATGCACTTTCAGTGCAAGAATTTCATTTTCTACAAAATTTTAATTGTTGTCGTCATTGCGAGTAACCACCTTTTGTACCAAAAGGAAAAAATATGAATGACGTT
>JAVHPR010000208.1:0-15917 GCA_036170695.1 Bacteroidia bacterium | reverse complement strand
AACGCCTAAAATCAATGAATTAAAAATGCGCTCTAAGCGTATATACCTATAAATCCATTTCAAAAAAAGTGTGTCGAATTATTTTACCTGAAAAACAGGAGCTATACACAAATCGTTGAAATCACGGGCTATTCATTAAATGAAGTGAAAAGTTTTATTCAGAATGGAAAGCGGAATCTAAAATTATTAATTACAAATTCTAAATAAATCATCCCCATGAAAGTCACAGGTATGTCCAACAACTGTCTGAATTACCAACAATTACAGGTTTATTCTCTAGAAAAAAAAGGTGACGTAATATTAACGGAACATTATTACCACGTTTCCAATTGCGAACTGTGCAGTGATGCGGTTAAAGGTTTTGCTTCTCACCCTATTGTTTACTCTGATATTTTGGATATCAATAGTCAAATCGATATTAAAACAAGAATCAGCTATTCGATTACGTTTAAATATGTGTTAGGTCTTATTACTTGTATTTCAATAATCTTGATTTTTGGATTTTATAAGTTTGCCAACATCGTATCTAAAAGCGGGATAAAAAAGAACTCCATTGAAAATCCGCACCCACTTTTAATCCCGGAAACAAAATCTAAAGTTCTATTTCACGTCCCAGAAATCAGGGATATAAAAAAAGAATTAAGACAAATAAAAACACTGAGGAATAAATTGCCTGAAACAAAAGTCACTCCTGTAATCCCTATAAACAATATAAGGGAGGATAAAATAGAGTCTTCTGTAAAATCAAATACTGTTGTTTTGCAACCTGAATTCAAGTCTGATGTAGTTTATATTTATGATTTGAAGGTTGCTGATTATTATAGTCTGTATTTTAAACCGAATACAGGAAAGGTAAGTTTCGGTTCGCATTCCCCTTCCTTTTTAGAAAACAAGATTGCTCATAATAACGCATTGGAAACGGAGACAGAAAACACAATAGCGGCAGAAAAAATTCTGAAAAAGGGACTCAAATATTTTAATGCTGAGAATTACAGGAAATCTATTAATGAATTTCAGGCTTTGCTCGACAATAACCCGAATGATATTAACGCATTGTTTTACAGCGCCCTAGCCCTCTTCCGAACAGAAAAATACGAGGCAGCTATTAAGAACCTGCTTGCTGTTTTAAATAGCAACAACGATGTTTTTCATCCGGAGGCAAAATGGAATTTGGCCTTGCTTTATGTTAAAATAGGAGAAGAGCAAACGGCAAAAAAAATATTGCAGGAAATCGCCAACGAAAAGGGATTTTATGCACAGGATGCAGAGAAGCTTTTGAACGGTTTTTCTTATTGACGGCTGTTTCGATATAATTTTATTAATATATAATCTGCCTTTCCCTGTTTTTCACTAATTTTGTAGTTCAACAAAAAACTAAATGTCATGTCAGAAACATTAACAGCAAAAAGTTTTGGAATAGAAGATGTTCTATTAAAATTAGGTATTAAAGAAACTAATTATGGTGCTTCTACCGGGCTAAAACATATTTTCACGAAAGGGAAAAAAATTGATTCATTCTCACCGGTTGATGGACAATTAATTGGCAGTATCAATGCCGCAACTGCCGAAGATTATTTAAACGTAATGAAAACGGCAGAAGAAGCCTTTAAAGTTTGGCGATTGATGCCAGCGCCTAAACGCGGTGAATTCGTTCGTCAGGTGGGTGATGAATTGCGTAAACATAAAGAACCATTGGGTAAATTGGTTTCTTACGAAATGGGAAAAAGTTTACAGGAGGGTTTAGGTGAAGTGCAGGAGATGATTGATATCTGTGATTTTGCTGTAGGTTTATCCCGCCAGTTATATGGTTTAACAATGCATAGCGAGCGCCCAATGCACCGCATGTATGAGCAATGGCATCCTTTTGGTGTTGTTGGAATTATTTCGGCATTTAATTTCCCGGTTGCAGTATGGAGCTGGAATGCTGCATTAGCATGGGTTTGTGGTGATGTTTGTATCTGGAAACCAAGTTCAAAAACTCCTTTATGCGCCATTGCATGTCAAAATATTATTGCTGACGTATTGAAGCGCAATGCTATTCCTGAAGGTGTTAGCTGTCTTGTAATTGGTAACGAATCGGGTGATTTAATAAATAACGATAAGCGAATTCCATTAGTTTCCTTTACTGGTTCAACACGAATCGGGCGTCACGTATCAAAATCAGTTGCAGAACGTTTTGGTAACACCATTTTAGAATTGGGTGGTAATAATGCTATCATCGTTTCGGAATATGCAGATTTAAGTATGGTATTGGTTGGTGCTGTATTTGGTGCTGTCGGAACTGCCGGACAGCGTTGCACTTCCACACGCAGATTAATTATTCACGAAAGTATTTATGATAAAACAATTTCTGTTTTGAAAAATGCTTACGGGCAATTAAAAATTGGCAATCCATTGGATTCGGATAATCACGTTGGTCCATTGATTGATCAAAATGCAACTAAAGATTATATGAATGCAATTGATAAAGCGAAAAAGGAAGGTGCTCAACTAATTGTAGAAGGAGGTATCTTAACCGGCGAAGGGTATGAAAGCGGATGTTATGTAAAACCTTGCATCATTGAAGCAAAAAACGAATACCACATTGTGCAGGAAGAAACATTTGCTCCCATACTTTATGTGATGAAATATAAAACCATAGAAGAAGCAATAGCAATGCAAAATGGCGTTCCGCAAGGTTTGTCATCATCTATTTTTACCAACAATATGCGTGAGATGGAATTATTCCTTTCTCAGGCTGGTTCTGATTGTGGTATTGCCAATGTAAATATTGGTACATCCGGAGCTGAAATTGGTGGTGCTTTTGGTGGTGAAAAAGAAACCGGAGGTGGACGTGAATCAGGCTCTGATGCATGGAAAGCATATATGCGCAGACAAACTAATACCATCAATTACGGAACTAGTTTGCCGTTGGCGCAGGGAATTAATTTTGCTCTATAGAAAATTAATTTTGTCTTTTATTTTAAACCAAATGCCACGCTTTATGCTTGGCATTTGGTTTTATAATAGTCTGTTCTTTTATACTAAGCTGCTAACAAGCTTATCACTGTATTGTCATGCTGAACTTGTTTCAGCATCTATTGGCATTGAATTCCGAAATAAATTCAGAAAGACCTTTTAGTTATCTTGTCAGCGATCTAGTATTAGAAGAGTTTAAAAGCGGTTTATTATTTCCCAACTTTTACCCTTATACCTTCTGAGTTACTTGTAAATTCAGGGGCATACATACATTGAATAGATGTAATGCCATTAGAGAAATTACCGTTATGTGTTACTACCATTGGATACTCAAAAACATAAGTTCCTTTTGGCAAGCGGTCAAAAAAGAAATTAGTTGCAGCATCCCTTGTGCTTTCATAATATCCCAATCCATCCTGCCACTTGTACCTCGAAATCACGTTGGTAGGCTCAAAACCGGATGCGCGCATATCTTTCATCTGAACATATTCCATGTCCCTGTCAACACGTATTTCGATGCGGACTTTAATTTTATCTCCCACTTTCAATAGCATTTTATCTGTGATAGGTTCAATCACAGGACCTGCATCTGAGTTTTTTTGCAAGAACAATTGTTTCTTTAAAACCAATGGAGTTTTAGAAGGAGTAATTTTGTCCAGTTGTTCAAAATACTGCCAGTACAATGCTCCCCAGCTAACGCCTTCATCCTTTTTCACTACGGTAACTTCACCCATTTTAGGCTTGATATCACCACCACTCCACGATGTTTTGAAATAACCTGTACCGGCTTCCTGTTTTAAATCGGGCATTTTTTTAGGATCAATTATTTGTTCGCCCAAACTAATTTCCACATTACTTTCGGTAGCGAGCCAGTCTGTGCCCCTTAGCAACAATGCGTAAACAGCTTCTGTTGTGGCTTTTGTGGTTTTCCAGTCCTGAGTTTGTTTTGATTTTAATAACCATACTTTTAAATCATCCACCGCTTTTTTATCATTGGTGACTTCATCAAAAGCCTCAATCAACAATGCCTGCGATTCGATTGGTGCCTGATACCAGTAAAACCCTTCGTAATTTTCTTTCCAGTACATTCCCATTTCTTCGCTGTTCAGGGAATTTTCTTTCAGGGATTTCATGATATCCTTAGGAGTCACTTTGTCGTCATAACGATACAATGCCAAAGCTATCATTCCCTGCATATAGCGGCTGTTTTGCAACCAATATTTTTTCTCCTGTCCTAAATAATAATCAAATGCAGTTTGATTGCGATTATCAATTGTAATATCTTTAAAATAGCTCCGGGCGTATAAATATTGAATTTGCTGATAGCTCAAATGATTATCATTAAGATGCGCTTTGTCGTATCTTAAAATCCACTCATAATTCTCACGAATGCGGTTATCCAGATACTTTACACCATCCTTAACCATATTCCACACTGCGGCATCATCATGAACACTTTTGATTCCCAGGTGGTCTAAATGGCCCATTCCTGTGATGATATGCTGCGTGATATAACGATCGTCAGGCATTCCTTCAAACCATGGCCAGCCTCCGTTTGATGACTGTGCTTTCTGAAGTTTTTTCATCGCAACAGCTAACTCATTGCTCATTTTATTCAAATCAAATAATAAAGCAACGCGTTTTTTACGTTCCGTCTCATCTTTTGCATCCAGCACCCATGGCGTTTCTTCGAGCATTAATGATTTCAGTTCCTGGTTCTTTTCTAAATTAGATAACAAGGCATCTTTTAAATCCCCCTTGTCCCCCTTTGTTAAGGGGGAATTACGCCATGAATTAAATACCGCTTTTATTTTTGGTGACGAATTTGCAATGTGTGAAGCGATGCTATTTGCATAAAAGCGCGAAAAAGTTTGCTCTGAACATTCGTAAGGGTATTCCATTAAATAGGGCAGGGCTTGTACAGCATACCATGCAGGATTTGCAGTAAACTCCAAAGTAAGTTTATGGTTACGCAATGTAGTGGAACCATTACTTTGGTTAATTAGTTTTTCAAAGCGGAATGTTTTGGTTTGTTTACTCCTTATAGGCAAAGGCATTGATTCGGTTACCAACATTCGATTTGTTAATACTGGCAGTGCCATTTCTTCACCGTCAGTGAAATTCCCGGCTTTAGCAACCACTTTATAGGAAATTGCTCCAACGCCTTCAGGAATAGTAATATTCCAGCTTACTGCCGAACTTTGTCCTTTTTTAGAACTGAATGGTAGTTGCCCGTCTTTTGTTAGGTCAGCGGTAATATCCTTCATTGAAGTAGCATCATAAAAGAATACCTGGGCAGTTCCGGTTAAATCACCATCCGATAAGTTTGAAATTTTGGTGCTGAATTCCATTTTATCATTTTCGCGGAAAAAGCGTGGGGCGTTTGGTATCACCATCAGGTCTTTCTGCGTTACCAATTCCTTTTGAATGCTTCCAAATTTCAAATCTTTGGTATGAGCAAAGCCCATCATTTTCCATTTAGTAAGCGCTTCGGGAATGGTGAATTTAATAATTATGTTTCCGTCTTTATCAGTCTCTAATTGAGGATAGAAAAATGCTGTTTCAGCAAAATTACTGCGTGCAGCAACTTTCGACATGTCTTCGCCACCGCTTGGTTTTTCAGCCTGTTGTTCACGTGGAATGGCTGTGGTAATATCACTTAACTCTTTTCCTCCGAAAGAAACTTCTTTTGGTGAATCTTTTTTACTCTTATCTGATTCTCCTCTACCCAATGACTCTGCAGATTTTTCCTCCATAGCCGCCATACCTGCGGGTGCAGGGGCACTAGCGCTTTTGGACATCATAGCGCTTCTGCGAGGGCGGGGCGCGCCACCTTCATCATCCAAATCCCCTCCACCTCCGTAGCCATAATACCCGTTACTATATCCAAACCAATTAAAGTGATCGTAATATCGATAGGCTCCGTTTGGATATCTGTTCCAATCGATAGTAAATAGTTGAGCATTTGCGATACCGAACCCACTATTCACATCCCAATACAAATTGGAATAATAATGATTATAGATATCAAAATACCAGCTGTTTGGTCTGAAAGCATCTAAAGAGGCATCATACAGGGTTGCCATCATTTCTGCCATCAATTTATCGCCTTTTTTATCTTTAATTTTTACTTTCCATTCTTCCTGTTGTCCGGGAAGTAATTTGTTACGGAATGTTTCAAACTCAATATCCAGTTCTTTGTTTGTATAAGGTACAGTAATAACACCTGCCTGCATATATGAGCGATTGTTTTTAATAAAGATACAATGGAATGAAAAATTGCCACGGTGTTTTTCTTCTACAGAAATTTCGATCAATTTCTGTTCCTTATTCAGTGTGATGTATTCTTTTTTAACAATTTCACCTTTGTGTTCAATCTCATATAACACTTTTACATTTTCTTCTTTCGAACCGATAACAAATTTCGCTTTTTCTCCCGGTTCAATGGCGTTTACCGTAAGCACATTAAACCAATTGATTTCGTTGCTCGGCACTTCGCTGCCGGCATTTGAATATACTGTAAAATATTTTACATCTTTCACATCTTCGCCATAAGCATCTTTGCTATGAGCTTCCATCACATATACCCCTTGCTTCCATAAATTAAGACCTGGTATTTTTACAGAATCATTCGTATTAGGAGAAGAAAGTTTCCCATTCGCTCCAATTACTTCCGCATTATTTTTAAATGTTTTTTCAAATACTTTTTCCCCGCGAAGCCATTTATACCTGTTGTTTTCGTCCTTGTACTCGTCATTAGGGAATGTTTTTTCAAACTCCTCTTTACTCATTAAAAATTTGTCGGGCTGACTCCAGAGGCGCGTACGATAGGTTTTTCCTGGCTCTTTCAGTTTGTAAATTTCTACTTTTCCCTGGGCAGGCTCAAACTCTCCGCTCATGTTTGTTGAAGAAATGGTAAAGACCTCTTTATTCTCTTTTTCAATTAATGTTGGAATATTTACATCCAGTGCCAACGCAGTGTATGCCACTCTCACGTATGTTTGTGAACTATGTGTTTCGCCATTAATATCGGTAACATCAGCATACACAGTATAAGAATAGGTCGGCTGATACGACTTAGGAATGCTTAAATCCGGTATTGCTTTAAAATCAATAAAAAAAGAACCTGTATCGTTTGACGTACAAACACCATTAGTAATTTCCATTTGTGGAGATTGTGGGTAATATCCTCTCCACCAATACCACCAATAAGGGAAAGAAGCATTACGCACCACGCGGTATTTTACTTCAGCGCCATCTATTTTCGCTCCGGAATAAGCTTTTGCAATTCCTTCCACTTTAATCATTTCGTCTAAACGATAACTACCTTTTACAGGATTAAAAGTCACTTCAAACTTCGGACGTTTATATTCTTCCACTGAAAAATAAACCGAACCGCTGTTGTTTCCTATACTCATCTGTCCGTTAAGCACACCGCTTGGAGTTGTGAAAGTACCGGTAAAAGTTCCATACTCATTGGTTGTTAGATCCAAATCAGCAACCTTTTGAGAATTAACATCATAAAAAGTAACAGTTGTGGGAGTATGTGGCATTATTTCATTGTTTTCCCCATCCGTACTGATCATTATGCCTTTGAAGTAAACTGTTTGCCCCGGGCGATAAATCCCCCTATCCATAAAGAAAAATGTCTTAGGCTGTTTGTGTTTCTCTTCTAAATATGTTTTATACTGATAAATGGCGTTATCGCTTTGAAGGCGATCGGAAGCCCCTCCCTTGTCCGCTCCTGCAGAGAGAGTAAAGTCCACATTAAAATTTCTGTATTCGCCAACAGAAGGCACGTTAAAAAATCCGTTTTCATTGCTGGTAAATTTTTCCCCTTTTACGTATTCGTATTTACGTAAAGTGTAATTGTATTTTTCATAATATAATTGTGCGGAAACACCTGTTAAAGGAGCTCCTGTAATCCTGTGTTGCATATAAAAATCGTAGCTTCCGTTTTTCATTCTGCGGTTTACATAGCTAAGGTTGGATAGCCAGACAGGTGCATAAGCCACGCCATCATTACGGTACGAAAATGATTTTTCAGAACCTACGAGTATTACATAATGTCCAAGAGGTAATTCGGGAATTTTTATTTCAACCGAATGAGCTTGGTAATCACCATCATCAGGTAATTCAACAGCCCACTCTTTAACAGGATTGAGTTTTAAATATTGTTTAACCAATTGTTCACCATAATAGCGCTCAACAGATTTATTATATTTATCAATATCCATTTGGGCAACACGTACATAAACTGTTTTTAGGTTTTTATACGTTACAAGTGCCCGGAATGATTGATTTGGAGAGGTTACTTTATCAGTAACAAAATCAACAGAATGTTCTTTTATCTGGGCTTTCAGCACTTCACAATTAATTGCACCATCGGTTTTTGGATATTTTTTGATGACCGCTTCGCATAATTCAAGCGCAGTTTTTTTGAACCATTTATTATCTTCTGATTGCAATGGAGCATATTTATTCCCTTTTTTAGAATATACTTTTGCAATTTCGTAACTTACTTCTGCAGAAGCCGGATTAGTGCTAAAATGTTTTTCTAAATTTTGTAATGCCGTAAAATAGAGACTATCTTTTATTTCTGAAACAGATTTATTTTTTACAAATTTCAATCGTTTTAAGTCAATATCTATTAATGAAGCACCTCTTCCCATTTCATCACCAAGAATAGAATTGTTTGCCTCCGAATGAAATTTAATTAGATCCTGTAAAATTTTAAGTGCATAAAATTTTGAAGATAAAGTGTCTTTTGATTCGATTTTTAATTTTGAGAACGCGTTATAATCATTAAAATAATTGATGTCATTAAGTTCAAATTTATAGGCAGGACGTATGATATCCGGTTCCTCGCTCATGTAAAAATCAACAGCGCGGTGAGCGATAAAATCATATAAGGTAGGCCGGAATTTACGTGATTCGGGCTGTTTTATTAATACCTCATCATAAATATTAAGAGGGGTGCGCTTCAATTCATCAGCACTTTCCAGAGAAGCCTGATAATTTTTTATGACTTGCGAAAAAATTGTTTTTAAGTCCCAGGTGGTAATATCATTATTATCAAAATTTACTGTTGTGGTGCGGTTATAAAATTTCCAACGATTGTTTTGATAATACTGCCAATAACTTTCAGCGATCATAGATTGTAAAACGGGCTTAACCGGATAGCTTGCTTCTTTCGCCTCTTCATTTAATTTATTGAGTGCTTTCACAAGGGAATACTCTTCCATGTACTGCTCAAACTTCATCCTATGGATGATGGCTTTTACAAATTGAGGGGCATTACTTTCGATTTTTGCTTTATCGTAAATGCCATTCACCACTTCTAAGGCCGATTTTGTTAAACCCTTTGCCGTGAGGGAATCTACCTTTTTCCATTCTTTAACATAGCTGCTGCCTTTCGGGAAAATTAATAACATATTGTTTTTGTTTTTTTTGAAATTAGTAATTGTAAATGCCGTTGCAACCAATGCCGATGCAATCAGAGCGATAATAAAAATTCCCTTGTGTTTCATACATTATAAGTATTTTTTGTTTTTATTTTACTTCGTTTAAGCCTTCAGAGACTTAAAACCAATGTTTAGATGCATTAGATTCCAAATTCCATAACAGGTGGAAAAAATAATTTGATAATTTGAAAAATGTGTCAATTTGAAAATGACTTTGCAACTTACTAATTACGAATCTTTACGTAATACAGAATGAGTTTGCTGTTTTTTACCCACAGTTTCGTAAATTAGAATCTATTCGTTTATTAGTAACCTTTATACCCTTATCCCCATTACAAGTATATCATCTACCTGCTCACAATCGCCTTTCCATTCTTGAATAGTTCTATCTAATATTTCTTTTTGAACACTCATTGGTTTATTACAATGAGCTAAAAACAGTTCTTTTAATTGTTTAGATTGGAATTTTTTTCCACGTGGACCGCCAAACTGGTCAACATATCCATCGCTGAATGTATAAATGCAATCCCCTTTTTCTATTGGAATAGTAGTTCGAGTAAATGGTTTTTCTACACCGTGGTACATTCCCACAGGCATTTTGTCGGGTTTGTAAACCAACAACTCACCATTTCTGACAATGTAAAACGAATTATTTGCGGCAGAATATTCCAATTCCATTTTTTGAAAGTCAAAACGGCACATTACGGCGTCCATTCCGTCTTTCCCTTCCTCCAAAGAGCCTTCGGGATTAACAGCTAAAATTATTATTCTGCGCATCTCGTTCAGAATCTCATCTGTGTGTATGATGTGGGACTTGGAATAAATAATTTCGTTCAATATTCCCATACTAATCAAACTCATGAAAGCCCCAGGTATCCCGTGTCCTGTACAATCTGCGGTGCAGACATACAAATCCTTATTCTTTTCCATTAACCAGTAAAAATCACCACTCACAATATTGCGGGGCTGAAATACAATAAAATAATCAGAAAGGCGTCTGGAAATATATTTCTCAGATGTTAAAAAGGAAGTTTGAATACGCTTGGCATAACTAATACTATCATTAATTTCTTTGTTTTTTTGCCTGATTTCTTCATTCGCTTTTTGTTTGATACGGTAATGGTTTAAGGCAAGGAATCCAAGCAATAACAACAATAAAAGGCCAACAACAAATGAGATTATGATTATATTCTGATTTTTTAATTTAATATCATTTAAGGATTTGTCTTTAGTAAGAAGCTCAATTTCTTTTTCTTTTTTCTCTGTCCCATACTTGGTTTGCATCTCCGCCATGCTTTTTGCATTATTTTCATTCACCAATGAATCTTTAATAGTTGCATGAAGTTTAAAATAATTATATGCATTTTTATAATCCTCTTTTTTTACATATACCTCGGAAAGTGCTTCATTGCTTTTCGACATTATTTCTAGACTATTAATAGAGTCCGCTAATACTAATCCTTTTTTTAAATATGACATTGCTTTTTCAACATTACCTTTCTGGGAATACAAAATACCAATGTTAAGCAAAGAGTTTGCGCTGCCATTTTTATTCCCTATTTCTTCATTTATTTGTAAAGCTTTTTCATAGCATTCTAGCGCTCTTCCATAGTTGTTTTTGTTTTTGTTATATATGTTACCGATGTTTATCAGGGAACTAGCCATTGCCGGCTTATCTCCAAGCTCTTCAGTAATTTTTAAAGATTTAAGAAAATATAGTAATGCAATATCGTAGTCAAGAAGCTCTATATACACATTCCCAATTGCTGTTAGCGATTTTGCAACTTTTAATTGGTCTTTTACCTCTTTGCTTAGCGTCAATGCCTGCTTATAATAGATTAAAGCGTTATTATAGTTCCTCATAATAAAGTAAACACCACCTATTCCAAGAGATGGATTAATCATTGCCTCTTTGTTCCCTGATGATTCAACTATTTTTAATGCTTTGATATAATAGGTCAATGCATTTTTATAATTCCCCAGATAAAAATACGATGCAGCAATATTGTTGAGGGGCATTGCTTTTTTATCTCCAAGAGCTTCACAAATTTCTAATGATTTTAAATAGCTTTGAAGGGCTTTTTCATAATTTCCCTGGTTTATATTTACATTCCCAATACTATTTAAGCTGCTCGCCATGCCTTTTTTGTCGTCAATGCTTTCTCTTATGTTTAGTGATTTAGAATACTGATCCAATGCTTTATTATAGTCCCCGTTCACAAAATAAACAGCACCCATTGTGCTATAGGCATTCCCTATTCCTTTTTTGAAATCTATTTTTTGAGAAAGCACTAATGCTGCACTGGAAAATTCTAATGCTTTTGCAGGAGATTTTTTTCTATATTCAGAAGACAAAGCATTTAACACATTTACTTTAGAGGTATCAATAACCTTTTTTAATTCACTTTCGAGGCTATCAATTTTATGAGTTGATTGGGAAAAGCAAAACGAAGTATAAAAGAAAAAGTAAAAAAATAAAAGAAAAGGATTTATAAAAGACTTCATAGAATAATAGATTTTAGCCGATCATGAATTAAATAATAAATTTTTAAATATTCACTTGCCCAAGGTCTTCGACAAGCTCTGCCTGACGGCGCGGCTGTCATATTGAGCCTGTCGAAATATGAACTGCGGCAAATAAAAAATGACATTAATTTATAATTTATATTCCCTTTGCATTTTTTAAGATTCTTATTAACAAAACGATGCAATTTACGTCAAAAAAATTGACCTGTTCTACTTTGAAGAATAAAAATTAAACCCCCCGATAAAATTTTTTATGAAAAATTTATCGGGGGGTATTTATTCTGAAAACAAACTAAATGCTTTTATTCTATTTGTATAATTTTTTTAGTAATCGTTTCGTCCCCAATTTTTAATTTCAACAAATAAACGCCCGCCTTCAAGCCTCTATCAGCTGCATTAAAGCCAAGTTTAACAATTCCGGCTTGTTTTTGTTCATTTACTAGTTCTGCCACCTTTTCTCCAATTAGGTTGTATGCTTCGATATGAACCAAATTTGATTCAGCCATTGTAAATTCTATAGTTGTAAAACCTTTATTGGGATTAGGATATAAAAGAATTTTCGTTTTAGATGATGCAATTTGAAAAATAGCACTGGTTAAACGGGAAAGAGTGTCTATTGAGCTGGAATCAACGAAAAAGTCAAGCGTCATTATAGAATCCAAACTTGTAATTGGGCAAGCATGGTAGTTATGACTGTTCTGTATCAGCAAGCCGGGAATATTTACATAAATTTTATAACAAGAATCAGTCGATAAATTATCAAATGAATAGTATCCTTCGGCATCGGTTTCGGTATGAGCAATAATGACACTGCCGGGATCTCCTTCCAAACCAATCGGTATCGATGGCATGGGTGTTACCGTACGATCAAACCCATTTTCTCCAATAACTCTCCCTCCTATTTTCGCATCTCCGGGAGGGAGTACCGCGGATTGCACCATATTAATATCTGCATAAAATATTTGGTTTGGAGCAGTGGTAATTGGAGGTGCCTGATCCCAAAATGTGAAATAACCAATACCATTATATGTTGGGATAGCATTGAAATTAAGGTGATAGCTGGAATTGTCTTCTACAAATGCTAATACAAGATAATCAGCCGTTGGAAGAAAAGGAAAAGAGTAAAAGCCATTTATGTCAGTATTAACTGTCCCTACCAAATGCATTGCAGCATTTCCATCGCCTGATATTTGCGTATATAAATTTACCTTTTCATTATTTACTCCAATGTTATTAGATTTAACTATCCCTTGTATTGTAGAAGTCCCCTGAGCATATTTTGCAATAAAAATATCTGCTCCATCAAAAATATTCGCTCCATCACTACCTATCCGATTTGCTGTCCCGTTAGGATCAAAATTAACCGTATCTCCAAAGCTTCCGGTCAGATATACATTTTCAGAGTTGTCAACAGCAATACCATATCCTACATCTTTTCTGATGCTGCCCATACTTTTAGCCCATACTTCCCCGACCAATGAATCACCATATTTGGCGAAAAAGATGTCTAAATTTCCGGAGCTATTAAGAATATCTCCTCCCGCTGGGTTAAATTGGGCACTGCCATTAAAAGCACCTGTTAAATATATAAAACCTGAAGGGTCAATAGCGATGTCAGACACAAATGCGCTGTCGGTCGCACTACCACATTTAATGCTGTTTGCAAAGTCAAGTTCATGACTGATCTCGTATTTAGTGAAAAATATATCTTGTTTGCCTATTGAACCTAAAGTCTTTAAAACAGGGCCACCTAGTGTATCAGTGAATTTGATAAAATCTTTAAATACTCCCCCAATATATATGCTGCTATTATCCATTGTAACACTAGTCCCCGATGCAACACTTCCATTTTGCCCTAAAATATGAAAAGGGTAACCCAGACTACCATTTCCAGTTGCATATTTTGAAAAAAATGCGTCTTTGGAACCTAAAGCGGTACGAGTAGTTCCCTCTCCAAAATCAACAGTGTTTTGAAAATATCCTGTTATTGTTACCCAATAATCATTTCCACCAATAGCAATATCCATGGCTCTATCATCACCAGTACCGCCAAAACTGTTAGCCCACTGGCAAACACCACTACTGTTGTATTTTGCAAGAAATATATTATTCTGTCCACCTGTTGAATCCCATTGTTGGTTAGATGGTGATCCAGATTCGCCATAAAAACTAGCTGTTGGACTATTGAAAAATCCGGTTACATATACACCATCCGACCCATCAACAGTAATACCTGTTCCCCATTCTTCACTGGAACCTCCAAAAGCTTTCACCCATTGAAATATACCAGAGGAATTATACTTTGCAAAGAAACAATCTTGTCCTAAATTTTGACTTGTAAGTGGATGCACAGATGATGTATTGGGATCAAAATCGACAGTGCCTTCAAACACACCTAAAACATAAACATTGTGTGCGGCATCTACGGCAATACTCATTCCAACAGCCCCCCCCCCGAATGTTATTGTTGGGCCTATACTTCCGGCCCACTCACAATTTCCATCAGCGCTGTATTTTGCAACAAAACAACTCTTCCCTTTATTTAAAAGATTAACAGGGCCATTTGTTCCAAAAGGATTAAAATCAGCCGGATCGCTCAGCGACGCTTCAAACCTCCCGGTCACATAAATGCTTCCCAGGTCATCTACAACAGTACTTTTTCCTATGTCTTCACCGGGAGAGCCGGCATGAATCGCTTTCACCCATTGATAATTTATCTGAGCTATCACGTTATTAAAAGCAATACCGCTTAATAACATACAAAAAATTAGTAAAGTTTTTTTCATCTTGTGTGTTTTTATTTTTGTCTGTCAAAGATATGAAAAAAAATCATTTTTCCTATACTGAAATTCATCGGTTAAATTTGGAACTATTTTGGAAGTTTTGAATGTGTGAAGGAATAACTATTCATCAATATCTGTCACTCCACCTGATACAATAAACTTCATTACTTCAGACGAGGAAGCATCTATAAAAGTAATATGATCAACAGGGACAATTAATAAATTCCCTGAAAACGAATAGGAGATCGGAACGTATACCGCCACAGTCCCTGTTTTAATTTTGAGTTCGCTAAGATCTTCCTGGGTAACAAATCCCAACTGCTGTATGTTGTTTTCTTTATTAATAGTAACTAATACCGGTTTGTTGAAACGTTTTTTATTCCCTACAAATGCGGATAATAAATCCTTCATGGATGAATATACCGTTTTAATAAGAGGGGTATGCTCCATCGCATTGTCAAACATAATGAACAAGGGGCGCAGAATGATGGAAGAACCGAGTAAGCCCATCAAAAAAATTAAGGCGATTGCACTCCCCAATACAATGAATGGATCAATAACAGGACTCACAATGATTCCAAAAATGCTAAAGAAAGATCCCATTAAATCAACCAGTTTGTAAACCACAAACGCCGTGATTGCAACCGGAACTGTTATGATTAATCCTTGGAGGAAATAGCGTAGTATCTTGTTCATTTTGGAGTTTTTACCGCAAACAAAAGTAGGTAAATAATTTTTTCCAGCAACCTGAAATGAATTGTTGGATTAGTAAAAAACATTTCATACCTTTACTAATGGTGTGAATTATTGATATTGAATTAATGAAATAGCGGTTTGATATGAAAAAGTTTTCTTTTTTATTTATTAGCGTTTTTTCTTATTTTTTCAGCTTTGGGCAGATTCCGGCAGGTTATTATGATAATGCTTCTGGGAAAACAGGCGATGTTTTGCGCGCCGCTCTTAGGGATATTACAACCTCCCTACACGTTAAGATTCCCTATACAAGCACTTCTTTTGATGTTTGGAATGCATATGCAGTAACAGATGTTCGTCCATCAAACACCACAATTATTTGGGATATGTATTCCGATATCCCAAATGGAAGTAATTATACTTGTCGGGTAACTCGGACGGGTTTCCCCGCCTTTGTCCCCTAAGAACCGTACTTGCAAGTTTCCCCGCATAC
>JAVHPR010000207.1:0-3317 GCA_036170695.1 Bacteroidia bacterium | reverse complement strand
TGAATTTTTGTTTCTTTTTGTTCAAGCAAAAAGAAAAAATGCTAATTGTTTGCTGTAATTTTTATAACATTGTGTCATTTTCAAAGAGCTTTAAATTTTTTTAATTGTTTACTCAATATGACTTGCGCGCCGTCAGTCTGAGCTTGTCGAAGACCTTGGGGAGACATTTATGTTTGAAAGTTCCATTATATAGTGGCATTGCCATATAGTATGTAATAAAAATATTTAGGGATATTTGTCGTACACTCTAACAAACATTCTCAAGAATCTCAAAAATTTTAACCATTGATAAGGTATCCAACTTACAATATTCTAATAAGTTTTCTCTTGTTTCTATGATTTTGAATAAATCAGTTTCTGTTTGTAAATGTTCAAAAGCCACCATAGCAATGCTTCCTTTCGAAATTTTTAAACTTTCATAACTTAAATCTGGAACTAAGGCATGCAATAAATTTTTTATGGAATAGGAATTTTTCATTGCCGGATGGTAGTAGCTGCGATTTTGAAAAGGTAACATCAGATCAACAAAACGCTTTAAACGTAAATCAATTTCGGCAGTATATTCAGGGAAATCTTTTTTTAAGCTATTGAGTATGTTGCGCTCCATTAATGCATCATACACCAATATAGTTCCTGGTTTTTCAGTTTGTTTTAATAAGTTGTCTAAAAAAAGTTTTCGTGGATCTATTCCTTGTTCAGCTAAAAAATATAAATGTTCAACACTACTTTCTTTGTCTTTTTTATAGTGCAATGAATACTGAAAAGGGATATGCTGGTATGGCTTAGTGCCATTATATATGGGAACAGCAGGCATAAAGCTTTCAAAATCCATAAAAAAAAGAGGATAAGTTACTTTTTCCAAAAAGCTTTTTATTGAAGCTATTTCTACTTTTGTTTTTCCGGTTTTAAATGCCCTGATATGGATATTTGCATTATTGTCTAAAGCATTGATTTCAGGAATTTCACCTATTGTTTTAAAACCTGCATTGTATAAATTGAATTGCTCTGCTTTTTGAATTCCTGTTATTTCAAATACCGAATTTTTGGGGACATTTTTCCAACAAGTGCCTATAAAATCACAATTATACGGGCTAAAACACTGTTCGCCAATTTCAATTACAGGAGTTATAAGATCTGTCGCTACTTTTTTGGAAAGTTTAATTTTTTCATCTACCATTGACTGATTGACCAATGCTTGTTTTAATACGGAAGTAATGGTAAATAATTCGTCAAATTTTAAATCTCCCTGCTTAACATATTGATTATTCATTGTGATCAGTGAAATGTCTTCAAGCATTATTCCCGAATTGGTGATAACCCAATACTGTAGGGAAGCATCAAGCAAATAGGTATGAGAAATTTTTGTAGAACTTTTCACTTCATAAGCGAACCATTGATTGTCTTTTTTTACTAAAATATCTAAAATTGCCAGTACCTGATCATGCTGAAATGCGGCCTCGTATATAACTTCAACACCGTCTTTAATTAATTGTTGGGTTTTCTCAACTGCAGCAATGGTATCAGAACGCTTTTTGGGAGTTGCATCTGTACCGCCTGGAAAAATGCGCTGGGCAAGGATTCCGACATTGCTTCCTCTGCTAAAAATTGCTTTTTGTTCGGGTGAAACAGCATCGCGCATTTGTATGAAATTTTTATACAAATGCAGTGATTTGGCGCACTGCAGACCCCGCAAAAAAGTTGATTTACTTAAAATATGTTTTTCCAAAATAGATTTGAGATATGAGATTTGGGATGTGAGATATGTAGTACTTTCTCAATACTCACATCTCATATCTCAAATCAAATTAAAATTCACGTTTAGTATCCCATTGCTCCAGATAATCGGCTACACGGCGCACAAATTGCCCACCTAATGAACCGTTGATAACCCTGTGATCATAGGAGTGTGAAAGGTACATAAAATGACGGATGCCTATTAAATCACCGGTTTCTGTTTCAATGACGGCAGGCTTTTTCTTGATTACACCCACTGCCAGGATTGCAACCTGGGGCTGGTTAATAATGGGAGTGCCCATTACATTCCCAAACGATCCCAGATTTGAAATAGTATAGGTGCCACCCTGAATGTCTTCAGGGGAAAGCTTTCCATTGCGTGCCCGATTTGCTAAATCATTGACTTGTTTTGTAAGTCCCAGCAGATTTAATGTATCGGCATTTTTAATGACAGGAACAATTAAGTTGCCTGATGCCAAGGCTGTTGCCATCCCAATGTTGATATTTTTTCGTTTGATAATTTTTGTTCCATCAAGTGAAATGTTAATCATCGGGAAATCTTTTATCGCTTTAGCTAAAGCTTCAATGAAAATAGGGGTGAAGGTTAATTTTTCACCTTCGCTTTTTTCGAACTTGCTTTTTACTCTTTCGCGCCAAAGTACCATATTTGTTACATCTACCTCAACAAAGGAGGTAACGTGAGCTGATGTATGCTTACTCATTACCATGTGATCGGCAATAAGTTTACCCATCCTGTCCATTTCAATTACCTCATCACCTGCATTTAAACTTATTGCTGGTTTGTTTTGTAGATTCCCATTGGATGGTGTTTGATCTTTTGCAATTTGAGGTTCAGTCCGGCTTTCAACAACATTTGCTGTTGTTTGTTTTCCCTTTGAGGCGATGTATGCTAAAATATCCTCTTTTGTTATTCTTTCGTTGGCACCGGTTCCATTGATGGATTCCAATTCATCTATTGAAATGTTTTCTTCTTTTGCAATATTGCGAACCAATGGAGAGAAAAATTTACCTGATGGAGAATTCCTTTCAACCGTCGGCTCATTTATTATTGGAGCAGAAACCTGTTCTTTTATTATCGCGTTTGTCTGATTAGGAATTGTGGTTGTTATTTCGGCTGATGCGATATTAGTTTCTGCATCCGTTGATATAATAGCGATGGCTTTGCCTACCTGGACAATATCACCTTCATTGTATAAGCGCTTTACAAGCGTTCCGGCAACAGTGGAAGGGATTTCGGTATCAACTTTATCAGTGGCAATCTGTAATACTGTTTCATCAGCAGTAATTGTGTCGCCTTCTTTTTTAAACCATTTAATAATTGTGGCTTCTGCAATGCTTTCGCCCATTTGTGGCATAATTAATTCTACCTGTGCCATTCTGTATAAGATTAAGAAATTAAAAAAAATTGAAATTATATTTATTTGGTAACAAATTACCTTTATATTCTGTAATGAAATAAACCAAAGCCCCTCCAGATGTAGGAGGGGCTTAAATAAAGTGCAGGTCAGTAAGCCGGGTTCTGTCGAGTTCTATCATTTATCTAGCCCTTTCGTCGCCAAAAG
>JAVHPR010000206.1:2284-16036 GCA_036170695.1 Bacteroidia bacterium | reverse complement strand
AATTACAAAACAATAAAAGACAGCATGTCTAAAGCAGATAAGCAATTTAATAAATAGAATATATCCATGAAAAAAATCAACTTATTGTTAGTTTCAACTACTTTTCTTTGGTCTTCTTTAATAATGGCACAGGAAAATCCCAGTATCAGCCCTTACAGTTTTAATCATACCATAAAAGGCAGTATCCCTACTATAATAATGCCTGAGCATGATTTTGCCCAGGATATTAAAGATGCAGATGAATTTGAAAAAAAAGGAAACTATCCTCGTTTTGCTAGAAGTTTTGATGTAAATCTTACCATGCTTGATGCCGGTATCTGGACTTCACTTCCCAATGGAGACCGGATTTGGCGATTAAATTTGAAATCAGATGGTGCGCTGGCAACTTGTTTGTTTTTTGAAAATTTCTTTTTGCCTGAAGGAGCCACATTTCACGTTTATACGCCAGACCATAAACATGTATCAGGCTCTTATACAAATGCAGATAACCAGGGAGACGAGTTGTTTTCGACTGAGTTTATTGACGGAGATGAAGAAATAATTGAATATTTTGAGCCTTCTTCTGTTAAAGGACAAGGTAAATTAAAACTTACTTCTTTGGCGCACCAATATCGAAATTTGGCTATGGCAGCTGATTGCGAAGTAAATATAATTTGCTCCGAAGGCAGCAACTGGACGGATGAAAAAAAGGGTGTTGTTAGAATACTTGTAAAAGAAGGATCTCAAATGGGATATTGTACAGGTTCTTTGATAAATAACACAGCATTGGATTGTAAACGTTATATTTTAACGGCGTTTCATTGTGGTGTAAATGCTTCAACGACAGATTTTAACGGATGGAAATTCTATTTTAATTTTGAAGCAACACAATGTACCGGTCAGGCAGATACCTATGGCATCACTAATAATGTGCTAACCGGCTGTTCAAAAAAAGCGGATTCAGACGACAATGGAGGTAGCTCAGGTTCCGATTTTTTATTGTTACAAATGTCCTCTACAGCTCACCCTTCCTGGTGGACAAATGTATATTGGAATGGCTGGAATAAATCAAGCACAGCTCCTCCAAGTGGTTCTATCAATATTCATCATCCTAATGGGGATAATAAAAAAATATCTACCACCACAGGGGCTTCAACTTCAACATCCTGGGGCGGCTCAGTTTCTAATACACATTGGAGGGTACATTGGGGAGGAACAACCAATGGATGGGGCGTTACAGAAGGAGGCTCCTCCGGTTCTCCTTTATTCAATACCAACAGTCAGATAGTAGGAACTTTAACTGGTGGAGGATCCTATTGCAACAGTGTTCAGGCAAATGGACAAAACCAGCCTGATGCGTTTGGTAAATTATCTTATCATTGGATTTCAGATGGCACCATTAGCAGCCATCAGTTAAAACCGTGGTTGGATCCTACCAGTTCAGGTGTTGCCAGCCTGGGCGGCAGTTTCAACCCATGTAATGGTGTAGGTATTAATGAAGCTGTGGAAGAAAATTCAATATCAATTTCTCCAAATCCAAATAATGGTTTATTCAATGTTGATGTTCAACTTTCAAAAGTAAACGATATTGAGATGGTAGTTTATAATATTGTTGGTCAGGAAATGGTGCATGAGAAAATTGAAAATACCTTAGGTGGTATTTATAATGTTGATATATCAAATCAAACAGGAGGTATTTATTTTATTTTGATAAAAACAAACAATTATTCAATTGTCAAGAAATTTATAATGTTGTCATCAAAATAATTTGCAATTACTTAAATAAAACGTCCGTCAAAATTGACGGACATTTTTTTATAGGTTGATGAATACAATAAATAAATTAACGTCATTTTTTAAGAGGTCATCGCACATATTTCGACAAGCTCAATATGACTCGCGCGCCGTCTTCAGAGCTTGTCGAAGACTATGGGCGGATAATTATACATTAGAAAATAATCTTAATAAACGAAATTGATAAATAAATTAGCGTATAGTAACAATCCATTATTAGTTTTTCCTTTTAAGAATCTTTACCTTTAACATAGTTCAATTAATACATTTTCGTTTTTTAATTTAATGCAGTTTCCCATGAAAAAAAAATTACTTATCCGAATTAGCATTTTCTTTAGCTTATTAATCGCCCACACATTAAATGCTCAACTTAGTGAAGGTGGAAAACCTTTGAGTTTCGACAAACATTTTCAATCAACCAAGTCAGTAAAATTTTCAACTATGCCTTCTTTTGATTTAAAAGCTTTACTTGCAGAAGATGCAATAAATGATCAAAGCAAAGGACCTTTCCGTTTTGGTTATAACCATTATGTAAACTATACTTTAGAAAATTCAGGAGAGTGGACAACTTTAGCTAATGGTGATAGAATATGGCAATTGGGGATAAAATCAGCCGGTGCTCAGTCATTAAATCTGACATTTGATAATTTTTATTTGCCTGAGGGGGCAAAACTTTTTATTTATACAGCAGATAAAAATTTTGTTATTGGAGCTTTTACAAAACAAAACAACGACTCCGGTAAAATGTTTGCAACTGATTTAATTCCCGGTGATGCATTGGTTATTGAATATTATGAACCTATTTCTGTTGCTAATCAGGGGAGTTTGAATTTATATAGGGTAACTCATGGTTACAGAGGTGTTAAAGATTATGCTGCAAAAGCATTTGGTGATGCAGGTTCATGTCAGGTAAATATAAATTGTGCATTAGGAACTAACTGGCAAAATGAAAAAAAAGGTGTGGTGTGTTTGGTTGTTGGCGGAAGTGAATTTTGTACCGGTTCATTGGTAAATGATGTACCGCAGGACTCAAAACCTTATGTATTAACAGCAAACCATTGTAGTGGAAGTAACGATTGGGCAACATGGGTATTTCGGTTTAACTGGGAAGCTCCTGGTTGCCCTAATCCTGGATCTTCACCATCCACAGCCCAATCCTTAAATACATCTACTTTAAGAGCTCGCAGTGCGGGTTCGGATTTTTGTTTAGTTGAAATTACCGGAGGTTTATCGGGAGGCACTGTCCCTTCAGCCTACAGTCCTTATTTCAATGGTTGGTCGAATATCAATATTCCTGCAACATCTGTAGTGGGTATTCATCATCCGCAAGGTGATATTAAAAAGATTTCAGAAGCACTTAACGCCACATCAACTATAACGTATAATAGTGCTGATTGCTGGAAAGTTGGTCAATGGACTACCGCTTGTACAGAACCCGGTTCATCCGGCTCTCCGCTTTTTGATCAAAACAAAAGAATTGTTGGACAATTATATGGTGGCCCATCATCTTGTACTGCCACAGCTCCAAATGACTTTGATAATTATGGAAAATTCTCAACCTCCTGGCTTGGTGGCGGCACGAGTGCAACACAATTAAAAATTTGGTTAGATCCGGGAAATACCGGAACTACAACTACTGATGGCTATGATCCTAATTCAACACCTCCTGCATATGCGCTTGATGCCGGTATTCAGTCCATTAGTGAGCCCGTCACCGGATTCTCCAGTTGTAATACTTCTATTACTCCCCAGGTGGTTTTACGAAACTATGGTTCTGATCCTTTATTATCTTGCACTATTAATTACCAAATAGATGGTGGCACTGTTCAAACTTATAACTGGTCGGGAAGTTTAAATACCAATTTAACCACAATAATTACGTTGACCAGCATTAATGGGCTTTCAGTTGCTTCACATACCTTCACCTCCTATACTTCAAATCCTAACGGCAATACCGACCAAAATACAGCAAATGATGCATCAACAAACACGTTCTCAATTATAAGTGCTTCTCCGGTTGTAACTATTCCACAAACACAAAATTTTCAGTCCGTTTTTCCTTCAACAAACTGGACCATTGGCAATACTGATGCCGATGAGACATGGACAAAGGTTACCACTGCCGGAGGTTTTGGCACTAGTACATCTTCAGCAAAAATGAATAACAATACGACTTCAGATATCACGGGAGAAAGTGATTTTATTTATTTACCTTATTTGAATCTGACAACTATAACTTCTCCTATTTCAATTACGTTTGATGTTGCTTATGCAGTTTATAGTTCGACTTATAAGGATTCTTTAATTGTTTCTGTAAGTAATGATTGCGGCTCAACCTGGACACGAGTATTTGCGAAAGGTGGTTCTGGCCTAGCTACAGCACCAACTAATACGGGTGCTTTCGTTCCAACTGCCACCCAGTGGAGGACTGAAAATATTAACCTGAATAGTTTTGCAGGATCAAGTGCGCTGAAAGTCGCTTTCGAAAATAAAAGTGGATGGGGACAGGCAATGTATATTGATAATATAAACGTTACTAATAGTACATCCATATATAGTAATGATTTTAATTCTACATTTAATATTTTCCCAAATCCAAGCAATGGTGAGTTTACAGTGCAAATTGACAATGGGCAATTATCAATGGATAATTATCAATTAACTATTTATAATGTTTTAGGCAAAGTTATTTCAACTAAAACACTTTCAAATATTTCTAATGGAACTTTTAACTTTGATTTAAGTGGAGAAGCGGAAGGTTTGTACTTTATAGAAATGTCAAACGATAGAGAAAAGTCTATAAAAAAGATTAATGTGATAAAAAACTAATTTGCCCCTCCAACCTCCCCGAAGGGGAGGCTTTGATGTACGACTTGTATAATATTGTTTCCTTTTTTTATACGCAGCCCTCTTCCCAAAGAGGAGAGGATTAAGAAGAGGGGCTTCTTTATTTATTTTACAATTTTTCAAATTGAAAACCATTCACGAAATATTAGAGCATTACTGGGGCTATAAAAACTTTCGTCCTTTACAGGAAGACATTATCAATTCTGTCCTGCAAGGTAATGATACGTTAGCGCTACTTCCAACCGGAGGTGGCAAATCAATTTGTTTTCAGGTTCCGGCAATAGTCCGGGAAGGTATTTGTATTGTTGTATCTCCATTAATTGCATTGATGAAAGATCAGGTAGACAGCCTTGTCAGCAAGGGCATCAAAGCAATCGCAATTACTTCAACGATGCACAAGCGCGAAATTGATATTGCTCTTGACAATTGCGTTCATGGCCCAATCAAATTTCTTTACCTCTCCCCCGAACGATTAGAATCGGAAATTGTAAAAGTTCGCTTACAGAAAATGAAAGTGAACTTGATCGCAATAGATGAATCTCATTGTATTTCACAATGGGGATATGATTTCCGCCCGAGTTATTTAAAGATAGAATCATTGCGTGAATTGCTTCCGGGTATTCCTGTATTAGCTTTAACAGCAACAGCTACCACCGAAGTGGTGAAGGATATTCAGGAGAAATTGCTATTTAAAAAAGCCAATGTATTTCAAAAAAGTTTTGAACGCAAAAATCTTTCTTATGTTGTTATTCATGAGGAGGATAAATTGCTTCGTTTAGTAAAAATAGCGCACAATTTAAAAGGTGTCGGAATTGTATATGTCCGTAATCGTAAAAAAACTCAGGATATTGCAAATTATTTGCGTAGTAATAAAATTGAAGCTGATTTTTATCATGCCGGTTTGGATGCAAAAGTAAGGGAACAAAAGCAAAGCAACTGGATGCAAAACAGTACACGTATTATTGTTTGTACTAATGCATTCGGGATGGGAATTGACAAGCCTGATGTTCGTTTTGTGGTTCATATTGATTTACCAGATTCTCTGGAGGCCTATTTTCAGGAAGCGGGGAGGGCAGGGCGTGATGAACAAAATGCCTATTCGGTATTGCTATACAATAAAGGTGATAAAATAGAACTCGAACGCAATGTTAACAACAGCTTTCCGGGTATTGAAGAAATAAAGCAAACCTATCAGGCATTAGCAAACTATTATCAGATGCCTACCGGATCAGGTGCCGGTGTAACCTTTAATTTTGATATTGTTGCCTTTTGTGATACTTATAAATTGCAGGCGCTTACAGTTTTTAACTGTTTGAAATTTTTAGAAAAGGAAGGATATATTTCAACAACAGAAGCACTTCATCAACCATCTCGCATTAAGTTTGAACTCAATCGTGAAGATTTATATAAATTTCAGATTGCATCTCCTTCATTTGATGGTTTTATAAAATTATTGCTCCGTACCTATTCCGGACTCTTCGATAATTTCGTAAAAATTAATGAATTTGATCTCGCAAAAAAAATAAATACTTCACGTGACGAAATCGTTAAAACAATAAATTATCTGCAACAGCACCAGCTTCTTGCCTATACTCCTCAAACGGAATTACCCCAACTCACTTTTGAGCAGGAACGTATTGATGTAAAAAATTTAACTATCTCAAAAGAAAATCTGACTATACTCAAACAGCGAGCCATTGAACGAATGGAATCGGTAATACATTATGCGGATAGCAATCATAAATGCCGTAGCCAGATATTACTCGCTTACTTTGGAGAAACGAACACATACCGCTGTAATCAATGTGATGTTTGTTTAGAAGAAAATAAGAATACACTACACGTTGATGAATTTGAGAAAATCAGCCTGCAAATAAAGGAATTACTGGCTTTACATCCTATGCAACTTTCCAATCTGATAAATGCTGTAACTGAAGGCAATGAAGACAAAAGGATTCGTACCGTTCAATGGTTATTGGATAATAATCAGTTGAGGTATGATAAGGAAAATATTGTATTAGTGTTGAGTTAATTATAAAAAGGCGCAATGTCATGTCGAGGTTTGTCGAGACATCTTTTTAAAATGAAAAAGATTCCTCCACTTCGGTCGGAATGACACTTACAATAAGTCAAAGCAAATTAATCTTAGCGTTAGTTTAAACCTCTAGGGACAATAAAGTTTTAAAATCAGGCGAAATAATTATTGGAGGTTTCACTATACTCGCAGTCTCTTAAAATAATGACAACTGTGCGGCTCGCGCTTCATAAGGGAGCACCTCGTTGAAATATTTTTTAGAATATTCCTTACTAATAGTATAAACCGCGGTTTCCTCGTATCTCGAAGCTACTACAATATTTATATTCTTAGCATGTCTCTTGAATGATTTATAAACTAAATCCGGACAATTATTTTCTTTTGAAATATGGGACAAGATTAAATAGCTCATCGAATCAGATTTATGAGCAATGAACAGATCCAAAGCTTGCTGATTAGATAAATGTCCTTCCCCGCCTTTTATCCGTTTTTTTAAATAAAAAGGATATCTGCCATTTTCCAGCATATCCTCATCATAATTAGCTTCCAGAAAGGCTGCATCACATTGTTTAAAATAATGAATCAATTGTTTGCAAGGAGTTCCAATATCTGTAAATACGCCAATTTTTTTTCCATTACATTCAATTATAAAACTATGCGGTTCAGTAGCATCATGGAATTTTAGAAATGCTGTAATTGACAAATCTCCTATTCTGACAGGTTGATGGGCGGTGAATGATCTGACCAGATGCTCCTCCAGATTGACAGTGCTTTTTTTTAATGTTGAAGGTGTGATATAAACAGGGATGTTGTATTTCCTTGCTAATACAACAACACCGCGTATATGGTCAGCGTGTTCGTGGGTAATAAATATCGCCTTTACGCTTTGTATTGACAATCCTAAACGCAACATGCGCTTTTCTATTTCGCGACAGGAAATACCGGCATCAACCAAAACAGCCTCCTGATTATTCCCTATTAAATAACAATTTCCGTTGCTACCAGAATTTAACGATGTAAAAAAAACAGACATGGTACAAAGGAACAGAATTTCAATTAATAAAAATAAAAATGTGAAACTAAATGTAAAATTCATCCTTCAATTTTCTAACATTTGCAATTCAGGAACTGATAAATTTTTTTTCAATTTTATTTTAGGTTCAGATATTGAACCCCCTTGCTCCTCAAGAATAACTTTTGCATCCATAATCACAATTCCTTTTCTGTCCTCCAGAACTTTAATAGGATTCAAATCCAGTTCTGTTAATTCTGGAAAATCTGTTAGCAGCTGTGATAATCTCAAAAGATAATCGACAATAGAATTAATATCATAAGAACTTTGCCCTCTAAAACCTTTTAAAATCTGGTACCCTTTTGTTTGTTTTATCATATTTAATGCATCATCTCTGGTAAGTGGAGCTAATCTGAATGCTACATCTTTAAATAATTCTACGAAGGTACCTCCAAGTCCAAACATGATAAGTGACCCAAAACCTTTTATATAATTTGCCCCAGCAATTATTTCCACACCTTTTTCTGTAAAATATTTTTGAATTAAAAACCCATGAATTTTAGCATCAATTTTTTTGCTTGTTATGTTTTCATTAATTTCATAATAAGCCTTTCTTAACTGATTGTCATCTTTCAGATTTATCTTCACACCACCTACATCAATTTTATGTATTATATCAGGTGAAACTATTTTCAATACTACCGGATAACCAATCTGACTGGCAGCAATTAAAATTTTATCTATTTTTTCTTCAACACGGTAGTTTACAATCTTCATTCCATAAGCTTCCAGTAGTTGATACGATTCCGGCTCTGTTAGACGTGTTCTCTTTTCTTTTTTTATGGTATCGAGTATTTCAATTACATGTTTTTTATTTACTTCAAATTTTGTAACTTTTTCGTCTTGCCGATTAATCATTTCATAGTATTTAATCATTGCCGCAAGCACTCTGATATTAATTTCCGGAAAATCAAAATTGGGTATATTTGCTTTTTCCAATAATTGAACAAAAGAAGGTTCTGGTTTCAGCGACATCAGATTAACTGAAACTGGCATGTCCGGGTTTGCTTTTGCGAAATCACAGAGATTGCTTGCTATCGCATCCATATCCGTTTCTACTGTTGGAGTTATTGAAACTACAATGGCATCAACATTTTTATCTTTCACAATTTCGGAAAGGGTAATATTCAATCTCTGTGCATCAGCATCCCCAATTATATCAACAGGGTTATGAATATTGGCAGTTGGTGGTAGTATTTTTCTTAATGCATTTAAAGTTGCCGGATCAAACGTTGTCATTTCCAGACCATTTCTTTCAGCAGCATCTGTTGCAATAATACCCATTCCACCACCATTGGTCACAATTGCTATTCGGTTTCCTTTCGGTTTTATCATACGGGTAAATCCTTTGGCATACTCAAATAATTGCGCAAGTGTTTCTACGCGTATAACTCCGCATTGAGCAAAAAGCGAATCGTATGCTGTATCAGAACTTGATAATGCACCGGTATGAGAATGAATAGCAAGAGCACCACGAACTGATCTACCTGTTTTTATAACAATGATAGGTTTTTGTCTGGCGTTTGCTTTTTTTGCCATTTCAAAAAAACGAGCGGGATGGTCAATATCTTCTACATACATAGTGATTATTTTTGTTTCTTCATCATCAATTAAATATTCTAACACATCGCTTTCATCTATTACAGCTTTATTGCCGATAGAAACAAATTTTGAAATACCTAAACCATGTTGATTTGCATACCCAAGTGCTGCAATACCGATAGCTCCGCTTTGCGAGATTATACCAACTTTACCTGTCCGGGGCATTCCAATTGCAAAATTCGCATTCAGGCTGATTTCTTTTTGAGTATTTATAATCCCTAGACAATTGGGACCTAATAATGCTATATGGTTACTGTTGGCAAGTGTAATAATTTCATCTTCCATTTTTTTTCCAGATTCCCCGATTTCTTTAAAGCCTGCAGTTATTACAACTAACCCTTTAATTTTTTTTTCGACACATTGCATCAATACTTTTTTAACGGACTCTTTGGGAACACAAATAACTGCCAAATCAATTGCATCCGGAATTAATATAACATTCTTATAAGCTTTCACACTCATTATACTGCTATATTTTGAATTCACAGGGTATACAATACCTTTAAAAAATGATTGGAGTAAGTTAGAGAAAATTGCGTTCCCTACTGTACCTACTGTCGCAGAAGCCCCAATGACAGCAATAGATTTAGGTTCAAAAATATATTTTAATGATTTCATGCTTATTGTTTTATCAGTTCAAAAATTACTATACAATAATAAATCCATTTATTTATTACAACAATGAATTTCATCAATACAATAGTTGAAGTATATCAAAATAATAATAGCCTATCATCTATTTAAAATTGTCTGAAATTCTCTGGATGAAAAAATGAAAGGATGAAGATGGGATGACGAAAATCAACATTATTATTGATAGATGCTGTCGAGCACTTGCGGAAACCCCAAAACCAGTTCAGGAAAAATTATAAGAAGAATTCTGAAAAAAATTATGCAGCTAGAAAAGAAAGAGTTCGGTGATATAAGCAATAACACTAAGTCATGCTGAACTTGTTTCAGCATCCATAAGATTCCGAAACAAGTTTGGAATGACCTACAATACTACAAAACAAGTTTTCCTTAAAAGTAGTTCGGTTAGCTTATTAATTGAAAACAGATCATTCCACTTTTTCGTTCTTCAGCAATCCGCTTTTTCTTAGCAATGGCTTGGTTGAAGGTTCTTGTCCCCTGAATTTTTTATACAATTGCATCGGGTGTTCACTTCCTCCTTTCGAAAGGATATTGTCTCTGAATTTTTTAGCTGTTTCAAAATTAAAAATACCCGTTTCTAAAAAATATTCAAAAGTGTCAGCTTCCAATACTTCCGCCCATTTATAACTATAATAGCCCGCTGCATATCCTCCCTGAAAAATATGTCCGAATGCACAAGAAGTGTTAATTCCTTTTACAGGAGGAAATAATTCAGTTTCACTCAATGCCCCAGCTTCAAAATCACTCACAGAAATTGCAGGCAACTCAGATAAATTATGCCATGCTAAATCTAATTTTCCTAAGCCAACCTGGCGAACAGTTTGATAGCCACTCATAAAATTTGCACTGTCTTTAATTTTCTGTACAAGCTCAATCGGAATCAATTCGTTTGTTTGGTAATGCCTTGCAAATAGGGCTAAACAATCTTCTTCATAACACCAGTTTTCCATCAATTGCGATGGAAGTTCAACAAAATCCCAATAAACAGAAGTTCCGCTTAAACTTTCATAATATCCATTGGCTAAAATTCCATGCAGGGAATGTCCGAACTCGTGAAATAAAGTGGTCACTTCATTAAAAGTCAGTAAAGAGGGTTTTGTTTCCGTTGGTTTTGTAAAATTGCAAACGATAGAAACATGAGGCCTTTGTTCAATTCCATCATATTTATTTTGACCGCTGAAAGAAGTCATCCAGGCTCCGTCTCTTTTGCCTTCACGTGGAAAGAAGTCGGTATAAAAAACAGCCAGATGTTTTCCATTTTCGTCCTTTACCTCATAGGTGGTAACATCGCTGTGATATGTTTGAATATCGCTACGTTTTTCAAATTTTATATTGTATAATTTCTCTGCTGTTTTAAAAGCTCCTTCAACCACTTTTTCCAATTGGAAATATGGTTTTAGGATTTCATCGTTGATCGCAAATTTTTCATTTTTTAATTTTTCAGAATAATAAGAAAAGTCCCATCGCTCCAGCTTTGATGGCCCATTCAGCTTATTGCTCATTTCCTGAACTTCCTGCAACTCTGATATTGCAATAGGTTTGGCATATTCCAACAATTCATTTAATAAATTATAAACTTTCTCTGGTGTTTCAGCCATTCGTTCTTCCAGTATAATGCTTGCATAAGAAGCATAACCAAGCAAATTAGCCTTTTGATGTCTTAAAGAAGCAATTTGTTTAACAATTTCTTCATTATTAAATTCATTATTTTTAAATGCCCTTGAAGCAAAGGCCATGTATAATTGTTCCCTTAACCTACGAACATCTGAATACATCATAAAAGGGATATACGAAGGGTAATCCAGATTAATTAACCAGGCATTTTCTTTACCTTTGCTTTTGGCAGACATAAGGGCTGCTTCTTTTATTCCTTCCGGAAGTCCTGCCAAATCATGCTCTTCTGTAATCCAAAGTTCAAACTGATTGGAATCCTTCAATAAATTTTCTCCAAAAGTCAGGCTCAATGTTGATAATTTTGTATTCAATTCTTTCAGCTTTTCTTTCGAAATCTCATCTAAATTTGCCCCGTTTCTTATAAAACTTTTATAAGTCTTATTCAAAAGCATTGCCTGTTCCCCTGAAAGTTTTTCCTGAACAGTAATTTCAAATGCAGTTTTAATCCTTTTGAATAGCTCTACATCCAGTAAAATATCGTCGCCATAAGCGGATAGTAAAGGAGATATTTCCTGTGCGATTTTTTGCATTTCATCGCATGTTTCAGAACTATTTAAATTAAAAAAAATATTGGAAATTATTTCTAATTGTTTGCCGCTTCTTTCTAAAGCTTCGATAGTGTTTTTAAAATCGGGAATGTCTGGATTGTTTTTTATTAGGTTGATATCCGCTTTGCCCATTTCTATTGCCTTTTCAATTGCAGGCTTATAATGTTCCAATTTTATCTCATCAAACGGAATAGTATTAAAAGGAGTGGTAAATTTTTGCAATAATGGATTGTTCATATTCTGGAATTGTTATTTATTATTTATTTTATTATGGCTGCCGGGAAATAAAATTTCTCTGTGGCAACCATAGATGCAGTTCAGATCAAATGTAGTGCTTTAGAATGCACTTTACAAAAATATAATTTGATATTTTTAGCAATGCTTTTTTTTTAATAAATATCAGAAAAAAATTTTGAAGATTTCACAACTGATTTATATCTTTGAAATGTAAAAAACTTATGACAAAATACACCCTAGGGCACAAAGCATACAATGTGCCTGTTTTAGTGATTTTTTGTGTTCTTTGTGTAAAACCCTTGTGAACTTTGTGGTAAAAAAAAGTTTTTGAATTACCCATAAGTAATAAATTACTAATTAATAAACGCATGCGAAAGCTTTTGTACATCCTTTATCAGCCCTATAAATGGCTTTTCTTTTTTCCTTTTTTATTGGTTAATACTATGTTTTTTTCAATAATGGGTGTTTTGATTTCGTTGTATAGTCAAAAAGCCGGCAGCTACAGTGGAGTACTTTGGGCGCGCCTCAATATGTTTCTGACACCTGTATTTGTGAAAGTTTCCGGAAAGGAAAACATTCAAAAGGAGACTTCCTATGTTATCGTTCTTAATCATCAAAGTTATTACGATATTTTTTTAATATACGGTTGGATAGGCATCGATTTTAAATGGGTTATGAAGATGGAGCTACGTAAAATACCTGGCTTGGGCATAAGTTGCGAAAAGATAGGCCATATATTTATTGATCGTTCTAATACACAGATTGCCATAGAAAGCATGAATAAAGTAAAACAGAAATTGGTGAATGGCACTTCGGTAGTTATTTTTCCGGAAGGCACAAGAAGTAAAACACATCAACTAGGTGAATTTAAACGTGGCGCATTCCGAATGGCAATCGATTTAGGTTTACCTATTCTGCCAATTACATTAGTTGGTACAAAAGAGACATTGCCGTATAACATGTTAGATGTTTTGCCCGGTACAGCTCAAATGATAATACATAAACCAATAGAAATAAGTAAATACTCTTTGGAGGATATTGCTACTTTGATGATGGATGTGAGCGAGATAATAGCTGTGCCATTGAAATAATATATTTTTTATAAAGCTTTATTTGACGTTCTGCCTATCCCTTTTTCTTAAAATTAACCGCTAAATTTGCTTTTCACATAGACTAATTTGCTTATTTTGAGGGTAAAAAAAATAAATACTTGTTAATTGAAATAATTTTATTACATTTGTATAATTAATAAATAAATAAATAACATGCAAAAAGGTACAGTAAAATTTTTTAATGAAACAAAAGGATTTGGT
>JAVHPR010000206.1:0-2274 GCA_036170695.1 Bacteroidia bacterium | reverse complement strand
TTCTAACGTAAAAGTTATCTAGTTCGAAAAATATAATTTTCGTTCGTTAAAAAAACATGTCGAGAGGCATGTTTTTTTTATTTATAGGGATCCGAAGCAATACGGCTAATTATTATTCATGAATCGCAGAGAATTAATTAAAAAAACAATTTTAGCAAGTGTTGCAACTGGTTTATCGCCAAGTATTTTTTCGCAACCTTGTATATCTCAGCCATTAATTTCCCGAAATGATTTCGGGAAAGATTTTGTTTGGGGAACTGCAACTGCCGCCTATCAGATCGAAGGTGCATGGAACGAAGAGGGCAAAGGAGAATCCGTGTGGGATCACTTTTCTCATCAAAAACACAAAATTAAAACGGGAGAAAACGGCGATACAGCCTGCGATTTCTATCATCGTTACGAAACTGATATTGACCTGATACGTTCATTGAACATTCCCGCTTTCCGGTTTTCAATTGCCTGGTCGCGGGTATTACCGCTAGGCACAGGAGCTGTGAATCAAAAAGGAATTGATTTTTATTCCAATATAATTGATAAATGCTTAAAAGCAGGAGTTGAGCCATGGGTAACTCTTTATCACTGGGATATTCCGCAAGCATTGCAGGACAAAGGTGGTTGGGAAAACCGGGATGTTTGCAAATGGTTTGCTGAATTTGTTGAACTCTGCACCAAACATTTTGGCGACAGAGTAAAAAACTGGATGGTATTCAATGAGCCTATGGCTTTCACCGCATTAGGCTATGGACTTGGAGTTCATGCTCCCGGCAACTACGGGATTCATGGATTTTTAAAAGCAGCTCATCATACAGTCCTTTGTCACGGCATTGGTGGAAGAATTATCCGTAAAAATGTGCCGGATGCCCATATAGGAACAACATTTTCCTGCAGTCCGGTTGAGGCATGGATAGAAAAACCTGCAAACCTTCGTGCAGCGAAAAGGGAGGATGTGCTGATTAACAGGTTATTTATTGAGCCTCTATTAGGAATGGGCTATCCTTGGCATGATCTTCCAGTCTTGAAAAAAATCGAGAAATATATGCTTCCTGAGGATGCTCAGAACATGCCCTTTGATTTCGACTTTATTGGTGTGCAAAACTATACCCGCCTCGTAACACGCAATTTTGGAATCGTTCCGATGATTCATGCGATGGATGTAAAACCTAAAAAACTGGGACATAATCTTACAGAAATGAATTGGGAGGTATATCCTGAAGGTATTTATAAGATTTTGAAACAATTTGCAGCATATCCCAACATAAAGAAAATCATTGTTACAGAAAATGGAGCCGCCTTCCCCGATGAGTTAATAGAAAATGGCGTAAAAGATCCTAAACGCACCAAATTCCTGCAAGATTATTTGGAACAAGTGTTGAAAGCCAAAAATGAAGGGGTTCCAGTGAAGGGATATTTTGTATGGAGCTTTATGGATAATTTTGAATGGGCAGAAGGATTCCGACCGCGCTTCGGTTTGGTGCATGTAGATTTTAACACACAAAAAAGAACAATTAAAGATAGCGGGCTTTGGTTTAAGGAGTTTTTAAAAACCTGACCCTGTCATCCCGAGCTTTTCGCGAGGGATCTTTTTCCATTAATAATCCGGTCATTGATTGACAAGATCCCTCTTCCTAAAAAACGGAATCGGGATGACATTACCAATAAAAAAAGCATTGTCACAAAAACTATAAAACATCTTGTATTAAATACAGCGCTCCATTAAAATTTATTTCCTGATTTTTCTTTAAGCCAAGCAGTTTGCATGCAATAGGGGAAGTTGGCGATACTGCATAATACACTGCTTCATCAATCATGATTTTTCCGGCGCTTACAGAAATATAAAACTTCTCTTTATGCGTAATCACTATGCTTCCTAGAGCTACTGTTTTTGATTGTTGGTTTGGATTTACTCTGTCGAGCAATTTTCTTATTTCCAGCGTTTCAATTAATTGTTTGGCATTTTTTTCTTGTTCCAGTTGCATCATAGCCCTGCCGGTTTCGTGTTTATCACCGGCACTACTTTTTGTTTCATCGTTTCCTGATTCGTTTGCCGCATCAATCGCAGATTGAATATGGCTCAACCTTTGCTCCACGTAGTCAGCACATTTTTTATACAATTTTGATTTTAATTGTTGATACTTATCCATTAAAAATTAGTATTGAGAAATGAAAACTGAGATATTCAGGGTGTACGACAAATTTCCCTAATTTCATAATTTAAGAAACCATCGCACATATTTCGACAGGCTCAATATGACTCGCGCGCCGTCAGTCAGAGCT
>JAVHPR010000205.1:0-3336 GCA_036170695.1 Bacteroidia bacterium | reverse complement strand
GACACAAATATCTGATTTTTTTCCAGCGAATCAATTAGGGATTAATCCTATTTTACCCAAAAGAGGATGTGGTAAAATATAGTCATCTAATTGTTGTTCAGTATATTTATCAATTTTCTTTGTGAGCCCAGCTACAACCTCCAATAAATGGTTTGCTAATTGCTCTTTTTGCGCCAACTTCACTGTTTTAGGAATAAATCTTCCGGTAGCTGCGCCACCACTTTCAAGTTTTAAAATGTATTCTTTTATTAATTCATCATAGCTCATTGATGTCCTGTTTGCTTTACCAAAAAGTAGACGAATAACAAATTTAGGTAGTGAAAAGGCCATTGTTAATGGGGAAACAGAACGAAAAACATGATCAAGCTGTTGCCCTGCGGTCCACTTATTATCCAATGAAAACATAAAATCTCTGCTGTTTAATCCTTTAATATATTGAGCAAAAACAGTGTGATTTTGGCTTAAGTTGTTTATTATTTCCTGTTTATTCATGTTTCCCAATTTATTTTGAAAAAATATTTCTTTGTCTTATTTCATCAATAGAATAATGGATAAAAATAAATCTCGATTACAAATAAATTTTCAGATTGAGATTGTTTTAGGATTATTCGCCTTCATCCATCCCTTCACCAAATCATCTGCATCCGGATAATAATTTGTTTTTTTTACAATCCCTCTAAATTCTTCGGAGGAATTGATTTGTATGCTTGAATCAAAATAACCAAATCCGAAGTAATGCCTGTTTTCAATTAAAATTACCGATTTTTCGCCGGGTGTTTTTCCTTTATCAATAATTACAAAGTTGGGTTGTATAAAAATATAACTTTCGAGAATAACATTTGCCCGTTTATTATAAATTTCAATTTCTTCCTGTTCGGCACAAATGCCATTGCACTTTTTTATCTGATGGTTAAAGCAAATTGCTTCATCATTTGTTAAGCCGCAATAGCGCATGCACAATGAGTAATCATCGATCCAGGATTCTAATCTTTCTCTTGCCGAAAAATAAGTAGTAAAAGACATCAGTGCATTTTCTGATTCATTATAATCAACGAGCTTGAAATTGATAATCCCTTTTTCATCTTCAAACCAGTCAATACTATGAGTAAATATGTCAATTTTACGTTGCCTGTTATATTTAGGTTTATGTTTTTTTATTTCTTCGGCTTCAAGTAATAATGCAATTAATTCGCTTCCTGTGGCAACAAAATCAACATTATATAATTCATTCAGCATTTTCCTACCCTTCTGTTCTTTCGCATTAAAATGGCTCATGGCACGGTTATATGCATTTAAACTTTTACCAATGTAAATGATGTTTTGTTCCTGATCTAAAAAATAATAAACACCACATTCTTCAGGAAGTTTATCCAGAATATATTTTTTTATTTTATCAATCCGCCTAACCATTAATTCATCAACACCTTTGTTTTTGTAGTGTGGATGATCGCTTTTTATTTGCATCAGTATGTCAAATAATTTGGCTGTTGCAACAGCATCGCCCTCTGCTCTGTGCCTTGCCTCATTGTCTATTCCCAATGATTCACATAGATTCCCCAGGCTGTACGATTTTTTACCGGGAATTAATTTACGGCTTAAACGAACCGTACAAAGTGTATCACGTTTGAATTTTGCACCGAAGGAGGCAAACTCTTCTTTAATAAAACCATAATCAAACCCTACATTATGAGCAACAAAAATTTTTCCTTCTGTCATATCCCATATTTTTTTTGCCACCTGGGCAAACGTTGGCGCACTTTCTACCATTTCATTGGTAATACCGGAAATGCGAACAAAAGTGGGACTGATATAGCATTGAGGATTTATTAAAGTAGAAAATTTATCGACCACAGATAAACCATCATGAATTAAAATGCAAATTTCAATTACATGACCTCTGCGATATTCAAACTTCCCTCCGCAGGTTTCTATGTCTATTATTGCAAACATTATTTACTGAAATTTTGAATTAATTTTCAAAATAATTTTTAATCACATTAGCCTTATGTCGTATTATTAAATCACTGTATTAGATTTCGAGATAAATGGGTGTACGACAAATATCCCTGAATATTTTTATTCCAAACCACGCGGCAATGTCATTTCATTATTGAACTCTCAAACATAAATGTCTCCCCAAGGTCTTCGACAAGCTCTGACTGACCGCACGTTGGTCATATTGAGCCTGTCGAAATATGTGCGATGGCTCCTTAAATTATGAAATTAGGGAAATTTGTCGCACACACGGATGAATTCTGACAAAGAAATTATATCAGTTTAATCAGTTCCGTTTTCCCTGAGATCTTCAATTCCTCCATACTTTTTAACAGATTCAATCCTGGTTTTTTACCTTTTTCAATTGTCCCCAATTGCTCAAAACCTAAAAAGTCTGCACCATTTTTTGTTGCCCATAAAAGCAAAGTCTGCAAAGGAATTTCAGGGTAGTGTTTTGTTATAGTTTTTAATTCTTCTAAAATAGACAAGCTTCGGTTTGAAGCCAAACTATCAGTACCGATTGTTAAGCGAACATTTTCCTCAATGAAATAGTTATAATCAGGTAAAGTGTTTTCGATATACATATTTGCATTGGGGCAGGTACACCAGAAAAGATTTGAGATTTGAGATTTGAGATTTGAGAAGGGTTTTTCTACCGTTTTTTCGTTTTTATTTTTTATTGCGGATTTTTTGTCTTGATACTTGATACCTGATTCTTGATACTCGATTCTTAATTCTTGATTCTTCATTAGTTTCTCCGCCCAACTTATATCTTCTTTCGTTGTAAACGTATTGTGAACCAATAAAAGGTTTAAAGCATTTTTTAAAAATGGCAGCGTTGATTTTAATGAATCAGCACCTGTTAGTCTTATCAAATCTGTATTCAGCCCCATTTTTTTAAAAGCCTCGAACATTAATCCTGATTTTGAGATAAACAATTCATTTTCCGCCTCGCTTTCCTGATTATGAATGCTGATGATACTTTTATTTTTTGTAGCAAAATCATCAATCATTTTCAACAGTTTTTCCGACATCGTGTAAGGCGCATGAGGCACAATGGAGATATGAGATCTTTGATGTGAGATTTGAGAAAGTTCCTGTTGAAGTGAGAGTCCCTTACCAAAGATCTCATCGGCCTTATCAGGATTCAAATCAAAAATTTCAATGAACGTATGATACAATAAATTTCCCTTGCTTTTTTGTTTGAATGTACTGTTGTTATTGGAAATATCACCTACAGCAACAATACCGTTTTTTATCATTTCCGCTTCGGCATCCGAAATGGCCTGTTGTATTTGCTCTACCGAAAAATTAAATCGTTGGGAAATTAGTTCTTTAATA
>JAVHPR010000204.1:0-16106 GCA_036170695.1 Bacteroidia bacterium | reverse complement strand
ATAATGAACAAGATTTTTAATGATAACGTTTCCTATGGAAAGTTCTTTGGAAGAAGCGCCAATGATGGCAATTGATTTTGGCTTAAATAGAAAATCCAGTTGATGAACCGAATTTATGCTATCCTTGATTACACTTGTTTCTGATGAGTTCATTTATTTAATGTGCTGATGTGTTGATGTGCTAATGTGTCGATATACAGAGGTCTTTAATCAGTATTTACATTAATCAATATATCCTAATGCGAAGAACAGAGAAGCTCTTTAATCGGTACATCTACAAATCAGCACATCAGCACATCGATATTTTATTGAACAATTACTTTCCCCGTTTGAATAATTCCTTCCTGTGCACTAATTTTGTAAAAAAATATTCCTGAAGGCAAATTCCCTCTATTGATTTCGGTTTTGCGATTTTTGATTTCGGATTTAAACACTTCTTTTCCAAGAATGTCAACCAAAATTATTTCCAAATCTTTCATCCCAATCGTCCAGTCTGTCATTTCTAGTGTGGTTGCCTCAGAAAAAGGATTCGGGTAAATACTCAGAACATCGGAAGAAGAGATATTTTGTACTCCGGTGCATTCCTGAACCGTAACCTCGGTAGGATCTGAAGTGGTTTTACAACCCAGCCAATCCGTTATAGTAACAGTGTATGCGCCGGTTTGCAAAACATAAATACTTTGTGTAGTCGCACCTGTTGACCACAAATAATCCTGCACAGGAGTAACTACGGAAAGTTGTGCGCTGTCTCCGTTACAAAAGGTACCACTATATGGAGATACTGTTACCGTAGCCAGCTGTGCAATTGTTGTAATAATAACACTGTTAGGTGCTTCAGAACTTGTATAGGATGGAGATGAAGCAACAATTCGCACTTTGTAATTAAAACCAAATGTAGTGCTAATTGGAATGGCCCCAACAATCATTCCGTCGTTCCAATATGGAATAGAACCTATATTTGTCGGGTTGCTGAATGAACCGCCCGGACTGGATAGTTGTGCAGTGAAAACATTTCCGAAATTAAAATTTCCTCCACTCACCGAATAAGGAATATAGATATTACTGCCTGCGCAAGGGGATGTTTGAATAATGCTGTCAACAGTAATAACACTTTGAGCATAAACCTCCTCCCCTCTCCATAAAAGAGATGAAAGGAAGATGCCTGCAGAAATGATGAGAAGAGCTTTTTTTTTCATTTTTAAATTTACTTAACCAAATGAAGATTGCTCCCTTTTTCTTTTAATTTCAGATGACGAAATCCTCCCCACAATGCAGCACCAATAGCGCCTGCATAAATTGCGTCGCGGTGTGTTTTAATAATAAATTTCTTACCTAATTCACCAAGTTGTTCCTCAATTGCCTGGATCATTCCTTTATTTAGGGACATTCCACCAGTTAAGATAATAGGAGATTCTCCTTTCAATGAACTTAGCAGTTTTATAATTCTTCCGGCAATTGAAATATGGATACCTTTAATGATGTTAGGGGTAGAAATTCCCCTTGAAACCATATTGATAACGTCTGTTTCAGCGAGTACAGCACAAATACCTGATGAAATTTCCGGCGTATCGGCTTGCAACGAAACATCACCTACTTCATCTATTGATAAACCAAGATAACGCGAAATATTTTCAACAAACTGCCCTGAACCAGAAGCGCACTGTCCCGTCATTTTATAATCTTCCACTTTTGCCTCTTTTGAAATCTTTACAGCCCGTACATATAATGCACCCATATCAACAACGGCTTTTGCTTCCGGGAAAAAGAAATGTGCACCTTTTGCATGGGTGGTCATTCCATAAAAATGTCCGCGTTTACGTTTTACTAAATCTCCTTCGCCGGTTGATGCCAAATAAGCAATATCTTCATACTTTAAATTATGCTTATCAAGCATTGTTTGTATCATCTCGTCAGCAACCTGAGTAGGATTGCGTTTCCGGATTTTTTCAGTATGCTTGTCAACAATATTGGGGCTATCAGAATAATCTATAAGAACTAACTTAATAAAGTTGCTTCCTACATCAATACCCATGGTAAAAAAGTTTTTCTCCATTGTTCTTTAAAATAAAAGTTTATAATTTCATAAAATAACAACAAAATATAGGGATATTCTATGATGTAGGTCATGATTTCAAAAGGAAAAATGTTGATAATTGGAAGATCATAATGCGAACGCTGGGTTGCATTTTATTCACTCGTGTGTTGGTCACCCTGAGCCTGTCGAAGGGTAGGCGGTGGCTTGCTCACATACTTCGACAGGCTCAGCATGACCAACCCACTCATATTAATTTCAATCCTCGATTGAATTAATAACTAATGTTGAGTTAATTATAAAAAGACGTAATGTCATGTCGAGTTTTGACGAGACATCTTTTTTTAATGAAAAAGATTCCTCCACAAGGTCGGAATGACATACAATACGTCAAAGTAAATTTAACTTAACACTAATTTGAAGATGTAAAATTTCGGCAAAAGAAGGAAATTATTCTTAGGGTAAGAAAAGAATGAAAGGTTTTCGAGGGCTTATTTCCCACCTAACATGGTAATAGCACGCAGGCTGTCTTTGTCGTTAGGATTGAGTTTTAAAGATTTTTTGTAATTAAGCAATGCTAAATCTTTTTGTCCCATCAAACGGTATGTTTCTCCCAGACCGTGATAAACACTCCACGAATCGGGATAATTGGTTTCGTTTAATTTAAAAATTTTATATGCAACCTCCATTTTTTTCGCTTTCAGCAATTTAAAACCGATGTTGTTATAATATTCATCATTGTATGGGTAAGGATCTCTATTAGGTGTTAATCCGGCTAATTCATGTTCAATAAAATTAGTTTTAGTTATGAAATAATCAAAAGGAATAATTCCATCCACCAAATCTGATTCATACTGTGAAATACAATTTCCCAAATAACTGCACCTGTCGTCAGGCGAATATTTGCAGTTTGAATATGCTTTTAACATCCTGTCCCCGTCAATTAAATAAACCGAGTCTTTTTGTTGCATTACCAGTTGATCGAAATTACAAAATGCGGCTAACGCCAACTGGGAGTAATTTTGCGATGAATTTTTAAATCCTTTATAGGTAGTTTGCCAAACAGTTTGAATGAGATCCATTCCGCCTTCACATGGGTTTATTTTGCGTATCACCCCTGCAACATTTCCGGCTCCGGCATGATAGGAGTGGAGAACTAATAACCGAAACCACAAATCAGTTTCGTTATAGACCAAATGTGCGCTATCAAGCATTGTCCTTACATAAGGTATGCAAATACGGCTGAGTAAACGTGAAGCGCCTAAGGCAGACTTTTCTATATCCGTACGTTCATCAATATTCCCATTTACTTTCAAGCCCATATTACGTGCAACGGGTTTCATCAATTGAAATGGTCCGTTTGCACCAACAGTAGATTTGGTGTTCATTTTACCAGGACTTTCAATTAGCAATATGGCTTGCGCATACCAAGGATCAACTCCGTTTTGTTTAAACACATTAATTGATCTGTTGATGGTAGGCATTACTTTTTTAAATTCATAAAAATCTTTTTTGCCGGCAGTAATAAAAACAACCATACTATCCGGGATATTCCTGGCTTTTCGCAGGCTGTCTTTATATAAATTGTGTTGAATTTCTGATAATTTATTCCATTCTTTAACAGAAATACGATCCAGCATCTGGCGATTTGATGCCACACATACGATAGCCGAATCGGGAGAAAGTTTCATTATTTGCTGCCAGAATTTCGGTTGAGGGAGGTTATGCCAACCTTCGGTATAGAGGACAGAATCATTGATGAACTTCATTTTTGTTACATCGTTGTATGCAACAACATACTTTTCAATAATCGGGATTTTATTAACATTTAATTGTGCTGATGCTGGAATATAAATTCCCAACATTAACATCAGTAATGCTTTTATAAAAAGAGTATATAGGTTATTGGCCGCTTTCAAAATAATTTTTTTATAAAAATAATCCTAAACAACACGTTTTATTCTTCCGAATCGAAAACTTTTGAACAATTGTTTTCAACAACGCTTACATTGTACGCATAAGCCTCAAAGAAGTTTCAATATTTAAAATGCAGAACAGGCATTAATTATTTTGGTGTTTTTTGCAGAATTCATCCACAAAGTGTAATTTAACGGACTTAGAAAAATTTTGCCTGATAGATGCCCCCAAAAACATTACTTGAAATACAGAATTTAGTTACCGAATTCCGGACAGAAGAAGAAACAGTAAAAGCGCTGAGTGATATATCCTTTTCTCTTTCCTGCGGCGAAACCATTGGTATTGTTGGCGAATCGGGATCAGGGAAATCCGTTACTGCCTTATCTATAATGCGTTTAATACCTAACCCTCCCGGAAAAATTACCGGAGGTAAAATCCTTTTTCATTCTAAAACTCAAGGCACCGTAGATATTGTAAAAATCCCTGAAAAGGAAATGCATTTTTTGCGTGGCAAAGAGATTGCCATGATTTTTCAGGAACCTATGACATCGTTAAATCCTGTTTATACATGCGGCGACCAGGTGATGGAAGCCGTTTTGTTGCATCAGAAAGTTTCAAAAAAAGAAGCGAAAGAGCGCACGATTAATTTGTTTAAAGAAGTTCAGTTACCGCGTCCTTCAATTATTTTCGACTCTTACCCACACCAGCTTTCCGGCGGACAGAAGCAACGTGTTATGATTGCTATGGCCATGAGTGGAAAACCAAGTATTTTAATTGCCGATGAGCCCACAACAGCTTTAGATGTTACCGTACAAGCTACTATTTTGGATTTGATGCTCAAGCTTCAGCGGGAACACGACATGGGTATTTTGTTTATCACTCATGATTTAGGTGTTATTGCGGAGCTTGCCGACAAGGTAGTGGTGATGTATAAAGGAAAGATTGTTGAACAGGGCCGTGTTTTGGATATTTTTTCCAACCCTCAACACCCATACACAAAAGGGCTTTTAGCATGCCGCCCTCCTTTAGACAAACGGTTGAGCTGGCTCCCCACTATTGCCCATTTTATGAAAACCGAAACTTCGGGCGAAATGACAGAAAGCCATCAATCTATAGATGATGTGACGAGCAAACTTGTGGTTAGTGACCAGGAACGAACAGAGGCTCATAAAATATTGTATAGCAAAAAACCAATCCTTCAAATAAAAAATTTAAAAACCTATTTCCCTATCAGTAAAGGGTTACTGGGCAAACCAAAAGGCTTTGTTCATGCGATTGACGGCATTAGTTTTGATGTTTATCCAGGCGAAACACTAGGGTTAGTGGGCGAATCGGGCTGCGGCAAAACAACCATGGGCAGAACCATTTTGCGATTAATTGAAGCTACCGGTGGTGAAATAATTTTCGATGGGAAAAATGTGCTGGAACTTTCCGAAAAGGATATGCGTGAGTTGCGCAAGGATATTCAAATTATTTTTCAGGATCCATATTCTTCGCTTAATCCGCGCATAACTATTGGCCAGGCTATAATGGAGCCTATGCGGGTACATCATATTTTAGATAACGACAAAGCCCGCAAAGATAAAGTAATAGAGATTTTAGAGCGGGTAAATATGGATGAGTCGCATTTTTACCGTTACCCTCACGAATTTTCGGGAGGACAGCGCCAGCGGGCATGCATTGCAAGAGCTTTGGCTTTACGTCCGAAATTTATAATCTGTGACGAGCCGGTTTCTGCACTTGACGTATCTGTTCAGGCACAAGTACTAAATTTATTGAATGAATTAAAACGCGAATTTGATTTTACCTACATTTTTATTTCTCATGATTTATCAATCGTGAAATTTATGAGCGACCGTATGGTGGTGATGAACAAAGGGAAAATTGAAGAAATGGGTGACGCTGATGATATTTACAACAATCCTACTACGGAATACACAAAAAAATTAATCAGTGCGATTCCCAAAGGACAATTAGTTGATATAAAAGAAGCCGTTTTAAAGAAAATAGAGAAGAGGTATAAAGTATAAGATATTGGATGTTGGATGTTGGATGTTGGATGTTTAAAATTTAGATATTGAGGTAATACCATTATCATTCATAAACCACCAGATAATAGGTCTTTCGATAGAAAAAAAATGCAAGCAAATAAATCGATTAAAAAAGTCATTCTTCTATTAGTGCTGTTCCTCATTTTTATAATGACCGGGATTAATTTTTACAAAAAAAAGAGGCATCGTCATCCGGAGTACGCATCTCAACAAATCGAAAATAAACCCACTTCAATTTCTAATACGAATTCGAATTTCTTTTTTGATTTCGAAACTGTTGAAGGGTTGTCGGGCACTGAAAATATAAAGGTCACCACGGCGCATTCCGGAAAAATGGCTTGCGAACTCAGTGGAGGAAAAGAATATGGTCCATCCGTTTTGAAGAAGATCAAAGATATTAGTTCGATGCCCATAAAAAAAGTCAGTGCAAGTGTCTGGGTGTATTCTCTGAAAGATAATCCAAGTGTTGTTTTAACAGCATCCGTTGTAAACTCGAAAAATGAAAGTGTTTTTTGGGATGGTAAAAGCAGCGAATCCGCTACCTGGATCCAGAAAAACAAATGGATAAAAATCAACGCCGGTTATAATTTACCTGTTGAGAAAATAAGTCCGGACGATATAATTCATATAAACATTTGGAACAAAGGGAAAACAGACATTATTATTGATGATTTAGAAATTGTTTATGGCGAAAATGCAGAACGTAGGGGTATTGATGCTATTATAGACCCGAATGCCATTTATGAAAAACGCTTTGTTCCGCAAAGAAATAAACCACCGTTTAAAACAATATATTGTGAAAAGCAGGATATAAAGAATGAAAACAGCACTTTCATCACACCCGATAAAAAGGATCCGCTGGCTGACTTTTCACCGAATGATGAGTTTTTAGTTGGGAACTTTATTACCGATAAAAACAATTTGGATGAAATTATTTGTATCAAAAATGGAATGGCTGCAATTTTCGAATACAACCCTGAAGACCACCAATTTATGATGGTTTTGGATGCCGCAAAAATTGAAAAAATAGTTTGGAATGATGAAACAACAAAATTTGCCGGAGACTTTAATGCTGACGGAAAAACTGACTTATTGATTGTAAATAAGAAAAATGCTTCGTGGGAACTTTTCGATTTTACTAATAAAACCTGGAACCTGATTTTAAAAGGGAGCAGTGCCATTAACCCCCAATGGATTGATGCTAAAAACAAGCCTTTTGTTACTAACTTGTTCTCCAAAGATAAAAATGATGCACTAACTATTTTTAACACTAGCAATTATTCAATTCTTCAACTGAATAAAAAAACAAATGTTTTTGAAGAAACGTCTTTTAATTTATCACCCAATGACAGTGGCTTATTCAACGGCGCTAACAATATATATGTTGGTAATTTTGATGGCAGTAAAAAACAAAATATTTTGAAATTAAATACAGATTGGCGTTTTGATTTTAAACAGATTGAACTTGACACCGCTGGATTCCACATTATTAACACTATTGATTTTAAAGGCTTTTCAAATGATTTCAACCCAAAGTATTATGAATTTCTGAAAATTGTTTCCGGGAAATTTATCAGTTCCTCAAAAACATCATTGCTGGTGATGATGAGGAATTGTGCAGATAATAATTTTGATGGCGTGCATTGTGTGCAATTTGAGGATTTGAAAACGCTGCCGAATAGCACACAACTATATAATTTATGCAAACCCTGACAGGGTTTGAATCCCTGTTAGGGTTAGCTTAACAATAATTATTATTGGAAATTTGATAGTACTTTACCCCTAACAGGGTTTGAAACCCTGTCAGGGTTAGCTTAACAATAATTATTATTGGAAATTTGATAGTACTTTACCCCTAACAGGGTTTGAAACCCTGTCAGGGTCAAAAAATGTAAAAAAGGATCATGGTGAAAAGATTTCTTAGTTCAATAGATCAAACAGGATTTAAGTCCCTATCAGCTTTGCCGGCAGGATTATTGTTGCTGGTTATTTTATATTCCTGTAACAATCAAACAAATCAAGCACCATCACTTAACTGCGAAGCATTCAGCATTCAAAACTTTAATCCGCTCGTCAATTGGCAACAAGACGAGGCTAAGCAAAAAAACATTTTTATAGATTATACTAATGCTAACAACGGTTTTGTAATTCCATCTGTAACACAATTAAAAGATGGACAATTTACTTTTGAGTTCGAACTGAAAAACAATAATCCATCAGCACAAAAGTTCTATTACAAAATTTATTATCAAAACGAGAGCTATAAATTTGAGGAGCTTGATTCTGCAACAAATAAAGCACAGCCATTAGCGGGAGAAAACTTTTATGGAACCTGGGAGAATACTGCGATAACTTTCAAACAAACCGTGACCATTGCATCAGATAATTCATTTCATAAAATACAGGATAGTTTCAGGATTATCGGTAATCCAAGAAACGAAGGCCGCTACATTAAAAACGATGTAAATAATCGCTGGCAGCGCAATCCGCGCGTAGGTGAATACAGCTTTTTATTGATTGTTGCTTCAGAAAGTGATTTGAAAAACATCCCACAATATATTCAAAATATTAATTTAAAAAACAACGAATCCTTTTCAAATCCTTATTATTACTTCCTTTACGGTGATGGCAAGCAGTTGAAAAAGACCATCATACATAAATCAAACTCAACATTAAAAATTACGGCACAACCTAATTTAGGAGGCGGGATTTATGTTGATGATTCCCGTTTTGATGGCAAGTTGGACAAATCAGGCTTTTGCGCCACCTGCGGGCAAGACAGCAATTTATATAAAAATGCCCCTATCCAGCAATTCATTAATTATGTGGATGCTTCCACAAAAATGAATAATATCCCGGTAATTGCAGATGTATTAAAGGATAATTATTCAAAAATGGATTACTACTGGAATAAAAGTTTTTATACTAAGGATGAGTTGATACCAACCATAATCCAAACCTCTAAACACCCTTGTCAGACTGTTTTTTCGGACCCTAACGAAAAAAAGATAATTATTAAAAACCCGGGAACTAAATATGGTGAATGGAAAAAAGAAAGTGTAGGAATTATCACAAGGCATGGTTTAACCTATGGGAAATACAGGGTTAAAGTAAAACTTACTGAACTATTAAATAAAAACAATGTCTGGAATGGTTTAACCAACGCGATATGGCTAATGACGCAAGGAGGAGGAGAATGGAACTTTCGCCGAAACTGTAATAAGGAAGGCTATATGGCAACCTATTGGGGAGGTCACGAAGACAAGCGCGTGCCGGCAGTTGATTATTCCGAAATAGATTTTGAAATTTTGAAAACACCTCCCTATTGCCCGGATAATACATTTCCACCCGTGTTTAAAAATCCGCTTGACGACAATAAAAACATCAATAGCTGGAACGTAGCATTGCCGGAAGAAATAACCAATACCGATGATAAAGTAACCGTTGCCTGCACCAATTGGGATATGGCTTGCTGGGAACCAAAAAAATTTGGTGTAGGTTGTAATCCTATTAATTATAAAGGGGAAACATTTTATACACACCGTTGGGATCATTGGTATAGGGCGCTTACAGAGAAAAAAGAAGAAAGCGATGATGAATTGTTTGGTTCCGGCTGTTATTATTTTGAAATTGACTGGCGTCCCACGGAAATTATATGGCGCGTGGGTCCTGCGCCTGATAAGATGCGCGTAGTGGGTTATATGAACGATCAGGTTACATCTATTCCCAACAACCAAATGTTGCTGATTATCACACAGGAATTCCATAACACCAAATGGTGGCCCGGAGCGCCTTATTCACAGGATAATTTACCTTTCCCGGCAAATGATATTCCGGGAGAAATTTATGAATTGACGATTGAGTAAAATTTGAATATGAACAAAGAAAAACTTCGCAATACCGTCCTATTTATCCTTTTCGCCGTGCTTTGCGGTTTTCCACTTTTTTTCAATTTGGGTAAACTGGCAACCACCATGTGGGATGAATCCAGAAATGGAATCAATGCACTTGAAATGCTATACGATCATAATTTTATTGTAACACACTTTGATGGCAAACCGGATATGTGGAATACCAAGCCTCCGTTTTTTATCTGGATGGCTTCGCTTTGCATGAAATTTTTCGGGGCGAATTCATTTTCTTTGCGGCTGCCATCGGCATTGTCTGCCTTCGCTATTGTTATTTATAGCTTCTGGTTATCAAAGAAATACCTGAAAGATTTGCTTCCCGGCTTTTTTTCAGGCATCGTGTTAGTCACATCTGTTGGTTTTATTGATTTTCATGTTGCCAGAAATGGCGATTTTGATGCCATGCTGTCCATGTGGATCTTTTTTTATTGTACACAGTTTTTTATTTACTTCGAAACCCAGAAAAGGAAACATTTGCTTTTGGCGGCATTATTTTTAGGCTTCGCTATTCTTACCAAAGGAATTGCAGGCTGTATGTTTCTTCCCGGCCTTTTCGTGTTTATGGTAATCAATAAAAAGTATTATTCTTTTTTCAAAAAACCGGAATTATATATTTTCACTTTGTGCGGCATTTTGATTGGATTGTCCTACTATTTTCTGCGCGAAATTTATAATCCCGGTTATCTGAAAGCGGTGCTTGAAAATGAGATTACAGGCAGGTACCTGCAAACCAATGAAGGCCATCGGGGTGATATTTGGTTTTATTTGCGCATATTAAACGATTTCCAATATTCATACTGGTTATATTGGGTTCCAATCTCTGTTATTATTATCTTTTTTAACTGCGAAGGTTGGGCAAAAAACCTGGGACTATTTTTATTCATTCAACTGCTTTTCTATTTGCTGATTCTTACCGTTTCACAAACAAAATTAAAATGGTACGATGCACCGTTTTTTGCCTTTATGGCACTTATTATTGGTCTGGCAATTACCCAGATTTATTACGGCGTCAAAAAAATATTCATTTCCAAAAACTCTTGGCTGCAACCACTTTTTTTAATGCTTCTTAGCATTGGTATTTTTTATAAGCCCACCAAGGCAATGCTTCAAACATCTATTTTTTATGAAAAGGAAGCGAATTACAATGGTTTGTTTTATGGTGATTTTATGGAGGATTATTTTTACTTATTTCCACAGCGGCAATCTTTAAAAATAATTTCTTATGGATATAATCCCCACCTTTTCTTTTATGTAAAAGTATATCAGCATGATGGACGCAAGATTGACCTCATTAATCAGGCAACTGAAATTCAAAAACTTGATACAATAATGCTTTGCGACACCAGCATGTGGCCAAGGTTTAACCCCAATTACGTGTTTGACACACTTTACCAGGAAGGAAAACATAAATTTATTTTAACCCTGGCCGATTCAAGCGAATTGTCAGATCCCATGAAAATTGGTGAAAAACAATTCTTCAGATATATCGGCTCCATTGAAAACAATCCCGAATGGTTTGCCAGCATAAAAGAAAAGGCAAAAATGGAACATATTGACATAAAAAAACAAATGATGAATGATGCCTTCTGGCAACTTGGCGAGGCAAAAATTATTTCTCCGGAAGTAGAGGACTTTTTGAAAAAGAAATATAATTGGTAGTTTTTGTATTAGATCTTCCTGTCATCCAGAGCTTTCCGCGATGGATCTAACTTCATTAATAAACAATTCTCATGAATAACAAGATCCCCCTTGGCGAAAGCCAATCGTGAGGTGAGTATTATGGAAGCAGAAGGCTGCAACAAAATTTACACTCCAAATATTCATCCTAAATTAATATATTTGGAGCTTAATCAAGATGTATTAGCAATACCCGATTGAGAAATATCCCAAAGCCGGGAATCCATCGCACATATTTCGACAAGCTCAATATGACCCCACGCGCAGTCAGTCTGAGCTTGTCGAAGACTGTGGGCTGGTGTTTCCGAAAATAAATTAAAGGAACGACATTCTTTTGGGGATGCCTATTTTTGTGTAACATCACTTAATATTTTACAAATGGTTTTTAGCAGCAACTTTTTCCTTCTTGCATTTCTGCCGCTATTCTTGCTCTCTTATTTTATCTGTCCAAACAAATTCAAAAATTTTGTTCTTCTTGCTGCCAGCTTGTTTTTTTATGCATGGGGAGCGCCTTCTTTCATTTTTGTGCTGTTAGTTTCCCTGGTTATTGATTTCTATTTAGTTCACCTCATCCAAATAAAAACTGAAAAGACACGCTATTGGCTTCTTTGCTGTATTGTGGTGCTTAATATCGGTTTGCTGGCTTATTTTAAGTATGCCAATTTTTTTATTGAAAATTTTAATGCTTTGCTTACCTCTTTAGGTGTGAGCTCTATCGCATGGACTGCTGTTGCCCTGCCCATAGGAATTTCATTCATCACTTTTCATAAACTCACTTATGCTATTGATGCTTATCGAAATGTACATAAACCACTTGAAAAGTTCAGCGATTATGTATTATACATTATCATGTTTCCTCACCAGATTGCAGGCCCCATCGTACGTTTTAACGAAATTGCCGACCAGATTTTAAACCGGGAAAAAGAACATACTATTGACAATCGACTGGCCGGAATGTTTCGCTTTGTGATTGGGCTTTCAAAAAAAGTATTAATTGCCAACCCTTTAGGTCATGCAGCCAATGCAATTTTTGCAGTCCACCTTGGCGATATGTCCTGTTATACTGCATGGATCGGGATTCTGTCTTATACCTTCCAGATCTATTTTGACTTTTCAGGATATTCTGATATGGCCATCGGATTAGCAAAAATGACGGGCTTTACATTTCCAGAAAATTTTAATTTCCCTTATATCTCACAAAGTATTACCGAGTTCTGGCGAAGATGGCATATTACGTTGGGGCGCTTTATGAGGGATTATTTATACATTCCATTGGGTGGGAAAAAAGTTTCAAAATCCCGCATGCTGTTTAATTTGTGGGTAGTATTTCTGGTATCTGGCTTATGGCACGGCGCTTCCTGGACTTTTGTGATATGGGGAGTTTACCATGGCTTTTTATTGATTGCAGAAAAACTGATTTTATTAAAACTCTATGAGCGATTATTTAAGCCCTTCCGCATAATTATATCCTTCTTTTTTGTAATGATTGGATGGGTATTGTTCAGGTCGAACACCCTTGATTTTGCGCTTGGTTTTATAGGAAGGTTATTTTCATTTTCCGGAAACAATGGACTCCAATTGTCATTTGATTATCGTTTTTGGTCGATGATGTTTATTGCGATAATTATTTCTTTTTATCCCCTCATCCGAGGTTTTTTTGAAAATTTATTATTTTACCAAAAACTGGCGCAATGGAATAAAACACGGTTAATGTTTCAGGGTGCCATATTGTTAGTGCTACTAGTAATATGCATATGCGACATTAACGGGTCTGATTTTAATCCTTTTATTTATTACCGTTTTTAACAGAAATGAAATTTATAAAACACATATTATTTTGTTTGTTTGTAATGGCGCTTCTTGTGGAGATAGTTCAATACGCCTATGTTTTACCTAAGGCTCCTGAGCTACTTGGCAGCTTTACGGATGCTCCAAAACCTAAGCTTACACTAAGCAATTGGATGAGCGGAAAATACCAGGATAGCTTGCTGAAAAACTTTGAAGCCACGTTACAAATTCATACTTTTCTGATACGACTGCATAATCAAATTGATTATTCTGTTTTCGGAAAAATAAACGTTAAGGAAGTAGAGGAAGGCAAAGATCGTTATTTGTTTGGCAGCAGTTATACGAAGGCTTTTCTTGGCGAAGATTTTATCGGGGAACAAAAAATAATAAGCACAGTTAAAAAACTTGCATTTATACAGCGGGAACTAAAAAAACGAAATACTGAATTAATCTGTATACTCACTCCGGGAAAATCGTCTTTTGTGCCTGAAAAACTGCCCTCATCCTACGATCTGTCAAAAAAAACGAGATCAAATTACGATGCCTACGCCGAGTTGTTTGTGAAAGAAGGGATTCAGCATGTCAATCTCGTAAATTATTTTTCAAAATTAAAACCAAAAACTAAATACCCTTTATTCACCCAATGCGGGGTACATTGGAGTGGCTATGGAGCTACTGTTGCAGCAGACACACTTTTCAATTATATGGAGCAAATAAAAAAGATTGACATTCGCGACTTTTATGATGAAGGTGGTGAAGAAAGCCTTATCCCGCTAAATACAGACGGCGACATTTTTAATGGTATGAATTTACTTTTCGATATCCCTTACCATAAAATGTATTATCCGAAACTTATATTTAAAGATGACAATACCAAAACCGCACCCAATACACTAATAATAGGAGACAGCTATATCTGGTCATGGATTAATTTCTATAATTTCTTTCCTAAATTATTAGATCAAAAGTCAGCATTCTGGTATTACGCCGCGGAAGTAGGTTGGCCCGCTGAGCCCGGTAAGCCATTAATTAATGCCTACAATTTAGATTTGAAAAAAGAAATCGATCACCGTGATTTTATTTTAATCCAATGTAACGAATCAAAACTCTATAATTTCGGATATGATATTGTAGATAAGTTGTTTACTGTATTGCAGAATGATTCTACATCCTTCAAAAGCGACAGAGCTAAATTATGAAAACAAAATCACTGTTTTTGGCTGTATTTATAGCTTTTGGGTATTTAGCCCTTTTCATTTCGACCTATAAATTATTAGAAAAACCGGCAATATATAACCGGTATTTTTCCAGTTTTATGCCAACCTATGAAACTCAAAACAACTCAACAGAAGTAGTTAAAAAGCCATTTACAGCCACATCTGCCAAATCATTTGAAGAAACAATGGATGCCTACCATTATGCCTGCATCAAAAACAACCTCTACAATTATGATCCAAACGATGAGGTTTCCCGATCAAATTTTGCATTTTTCCCGCTTTTCCCTTTGGCATGGAAAATTTCTATGCTTTCAGGTAAGGGGATAATCATAGTCAATTTTTTACTGCATCTGGCTTCGATTCTAATACTAACGCTTGTTTTTTGCCCCAAATCAGTTGTCCAGTCATTATTAGTAATATTCGCCTTACCAACGCTCACCGTGTTTCTTATTCCATATTCTGAGGCTTTGTTTATGTTTTCTATCAGTATTGCTTTATTGGGCTGGAAAAGACAAAACAATATGCTTTACATACTGGGCTTGTTATTGGCATCCATGACCCGTCCTGTATTTATTTTATTGATTGGAGCTGCAATTGCAACTGAAATCTTCTTTCTTATCTGCGATAAAAAAAGAAAAATTCAGTACAAACAACTAATCATAACCATATCAACTGTCCTGACCGGAACTTTTTTGGTGACATTATTTCAATGGACCTATCATCATGGCTCCTTGCTTACTTTTATTAATGCACAAAAACACTGGGGTACGTTTTTGCAAGTCCCAGGAGGGATTGTTGATTGGTCGCGGGAGGGCTACGGGATGAATGTTTGGGCACTAGTATTTTGCTGTGTTTTTGGTGGTATTATTCTGTTTTCAAAATTTTTACGAAGGAAAGAGTTGGAAACAGAAACTTATGATTACTGGTATTATTTTTCATGGATATACATGATATTAGCAACCTTGTTTGTATTGCTCCTGCAAGGCGGATGTTTACATAGCCTCTATAGATATACACTTTGTACACCTTTCTTTTATATCATCATTTTCCAACACCTAAATAACGGTAATAAATTATCATTATCTAAACCATTATTGATTTATACGCTCTTTCTAATTCTTTGTGTTTTATTCATAGAAACCGCCTGGTATAGCAGAGAATGGAACTTTTCAAAAACAGGTTTTGTATTGTTATCTTCAAATCTACTATTCTTTATTTTAATGCAATATATTAACAATGCTCAACGCTATATCGGACTGGGCATACTAATCCTGACAGGCATTATATGGAATTGTTATTTATTGAATATGTTTGTGACTAAAGCCTGGATTTTTTTATAGAATTGAATTATAGTTGGATTTTTCGATCAGAACAAGTTGCCACAAAGGCACTAAGTCACAAAGAAACAGGAGAAAATAGCAAAGCCTCATTTTTGTAGGTTATATTTTTTTCGGAGCTCTTCCTGTTTTCAGCGTTGCAACACCCTAAAAATATTTATCAATAATATTTTTTAATC
>JAVHPR010000203.1:0-16179 GCA_036170695.1 Bacteroidia bacterium | reverse complement strand
AGGGCTGCAAAGGATAGTATATAAAAAACTATCTTTAGCGGACAATAATGATTTTATTTAATTAAAACCTATTTTTTAATTTAAAAAAAAATGCGTTCTTTGCAAAAAAAAATTAGAAATATATAATTAATAAAAATGAGCAAGTTAAAAGATTCAAAAGTCCTGATAATCGGAGGGGCAGGTTTTATTGGTGGTTTTGTAATAAGCGAACTGTTAAAACATGATGTTAAAGAAGTAATCATTTATGATAATTTTACACGTGGTAAATATGTCAATATTGAGAAAAGTTTAAAAGACTCCAGATGTACTGTTTTTCCATTGGGAGGTGACATACGCGAAATAGATGTTCTTGATAAAGCCTTTGAAGGTGTGGATTATGTATTTCATCTTGCTGCAATGTGGCTTTTACATTGCAAAGATTTCCCTAGAACAGCATTTCATGTCAACATAGAAGGTACTTTTAATGTTTTGGAAGCCTGTGTAAAACATAAAGTCAAAAAACTTATTTATTCTTCTTCTGCATCTGTTTATGGTGATGCAGTGCAAGTGCCCATGACAGAAGACCATCCATTTAAGAACAAAAATTTCTATGGTTCAACAAAGATTGCTGGTGAAGCAATGTGTACTGCCTTTAATGATCGTTACGGACTAGAGGTAATTGGTTTACGATACATGAATGTATATGGACCGGGCCAGGATCAACATGCTGTTTATAGTGGCGTGGTTCCTATAATGTTAAATAAAATTGAAGCAGGCGAACAGCCAATGATCAATGGGGATGGAAGTCAGGCGTATGATTTTATTTATGTAGAAGATGTGGCAAGAGCAAATATCGCAGCCTTGGAATCAGATATAAAGAATGATTATTATAATGTTGGTACAGAAATCCAAACTTCTATTAAAGAATTGTGTGACACAATTTTGGAACTAAAAAATTCTAAGTTGAAAGTAAAATACATTCCTTATTCTGCTGATGATGCAAGGCAATTGGTCCAAAATAGAATTGGGTCAAGACAAAAAGGAGAAAATGATTTAAATTTTAAATACAAAGATTCTCTTAAAAATGGTTTACAAAAGCTTATTGACTGGAGAATACTTGTTGGAATTGATAAAAAATTAGAAACAGTTGTTGGATAATCTCTTATTTTTTTTACTACCTCTTAACAAGTCGAAAAGAGCGGGTATGGCCCATTTAAAATAGCTCAACAAACCCCGTTAACTAATGCAAATAATATAGTTTTTAATCCTTTTTCATCAAAAAATAAATTATGAAAATACCCTTAATAAAACCTTACATTACACAGGAAATAAAAGACAAGGTCATGGAAGTTCTTGATAGCGGATACTTAACTGAAGGACCTGTGACCAAAGAGTTTGAAAATAAATTAAAGGAATATGTCGGTTGTGAGCATGTGCTTGCTGTAACTTCTGCCACTACAGGCTTGGAAATCGCTTTAAGAGCACTGAATATTGGCGTAGGAGATGAAGTAATCGTTCCCGATTATACATATCCAGCAACAGCTTCAGTGGTGCCGATTGTAGGAGCAAAGGCTGTAATTGTTGATGTGAATAAAGATTCAATGCTTATAGACTATGATGAAATTGAAAAAGCAATTACTCCGAAAACTAAAGCGATAATTCCTGTTTCAGGATTCGGAAACCCGCTTGATTACGACCGTTTAAATGCAATTAAGGAAAAATACGGCATCTATATTATTGAAGATGCTGCTTGTGCGATTGGTGCGGAATTTAAAGGCGTAAAAGTGGGAAACCAAGCCGATATTTCTGTGTTTTCGTTACATCCGCGTAAATTTATAACAACTGGTGAAGGAGGAATAGTAACTACCAATAATGTAGAATGGGCAAAATGGATGAACTCATATAAACATTTTGGTATGGATATGTCCGGAGCCTCACGCGAAGGAATTCAATTCGATATCATAGGAACAAATTATAAATTAAGTAATATACAAGCTGCTGTTGGTTTAGGCCAGCTAAATCATGTTAAACAACTTTTAGCCAGGAGAATAGAGTTAGCAAATAATTATTTTCAATTATTGAAAAACCTCCCCGAAGTTAAATTACCTGTATGTTTATCCAATGGACAACACTCTTACCAATCCTTCTGTGTTTTTGTAGAGGATAGAAACCGCATTATGAAAGAAATGATTGCTAAAGGCATTGAAGTCCAAATAGGAACATATTCTTTGCACATGCATAAAGCTTTTAATAATCATCCTTTAGTAGAGATAAAAGGCGATATGAAAAATAGTAAATGGTGTTTTGAGCATACTTTAACTTTACCTCTTTTTAATGATTTAACTTTCCAGCAACAGGAATTAATAATTAGAGAATTAAAATCAGTAGTGAGGGAATTAAAATCAGTTCTATAGATGTGCGGAATTGTTGGAGTTTATAATCTTGATGGTAAGCCGTTTTTACTTTCTAACCTGGTAAAGATGGCTGAGCAAATTGCTCACCGCGGACCGGATGACGAAGGTTTTTATTTGAAAGATAATATTGCCTTAGGCCACAAAAGATTGTCAATTCTTGATATCAGTAAAAAGGGCGCTCAACCTATGACTTCGAAAGATGGTAAGTGGGTAGTTGTTTTTAATGGCTGCATTTATAATTTCATGGAAATTAGGCAGGAATTGAAAGCCCTCGGGCATTATTTTGTTTCAAATACCGATACCGAAGTAATTGTTGAAGGTTTGGCTGAGTGGGGACCAAAAATACTGGAACGGTTCAATGGAATGTTTGCAATTGCTGCCTGGAATAACGAAGAAAATGCATTATACATCAGTCGGGATCGATTTGGGGTAAAACCATTATACTATTGGTTCAATGGTAAAACATTGGTCTTTGCTTCTGAAATAAAAGCAATTATCAAACATCCTGATTATTCTATGGCTGTTGATTTAGACGCATTGAATGAATATTTTACATTTCAAAATTTATTTTCATATCGAACACTCTTTAAAGATGTGGCTATGCTGCCACCTGCTAATACCGTAAGGATTGACTCTAATACCCCATTTATAAAACATCAATCCTGGTGGGATTATGATTTTTCTTCTCCTGATGAAAACATGACCTTTGAAGAAGCGCAAAAAGAAACTTTACGTCTTTTTAAGCAGGCTGTAACACGGCAGATGATTGCAGATGTTCCTGTGGGCTCTTACCTTTCCGGAGGTATGGATTCTGGCTCAATTACAGCAATTGCTTCAAGTCACGTTGAACGGCTTACTACTTTTACATGCGGTTTTGATATGAGCGAAGTAACAGGAGTTGAATCTAACTATGATGAAAGACGGGATGCTGAATTGCTTGCCAATCATTTTAAAACCGAACATTTCGAGCAGGTAATGAATGCCGGAGACATTCGCTGGTCACTCCCCAAAGTGGTTTGGCATTTGGAAGACCTTCGTGTAGGTATGTCATACCCGAATTACTATATTTCACGTTTAGCTTCTAAGTTTGTAAAAGTATGTCTTCAAGGAACGGGAGGAGATGAACTTTTTGGAGGATACCCATGGAGGTATTATCGTGTTTTTGATTCCATATCTCAGCAGGATTTTTTCGATCAATATTATGGGTTTTGGCAACGCCTTGTACCTGATGAAGAAAAGACGGAATTGTTTACTCCAATGGTGTTGAAACAGATTGATTTAAGAGAACCCCGGGAAATTTTTGAGAAAGTATTTACTTTCAATAACAAACTGAAATATGAAACACCGGAAGATCACATTCAAAATTCCCTCTATTTTGAAACAAAAACTTTCCTGAACGGGCTGTTAATAATGGGCGATAAGCTTTCGATGGCCAACGGTTTAGAAGAAAGATTCCCTTTTCTTGATAATGATTTGGTGAATTTTGCTCAAAAAATTCCAGTTAAGCATAAGCTTGGTAATCTTGAAAAAGAAATAAAAAAAATTGATGAAAACAATGAACGAAAGAAAACAGTTTATCAGGAATTTGACGATGGTAAAAACGTATTACGCAAAGCTATGGCTGAACTTATTCCCGAGAACATAATAAATCGTAAAAAACAAGGTTTTTCAGCACCTGATGAAAGCTGGTATAGGGGAGAGAATGCTGAATACGTGAAGGAATTTCTTTTATCCGGCAAACTAGCTTGTTCTGAGTTCATAAATAGAGACTACATTGAAAAAATTGTTAATGAACATGTCGACCAACGAATAAATCACCGCTTGTTGATATGGTCATTTTTAAACTTTGAAATGTGGTGCCGAACTTTTCTAAAATAAAAAACTAACTATGAATCTAATACTTAATAAATTATTTAGAGATCCTGTAACATTAAATGGAAACCTAATTATAAATAAATCTTCATCTGAATTTGAAAACCAACAACAAACAAATGAAGCATTTTCAGATAAATGGCTTAAGAATGATGTCAAAACAACAATTGATGATATAAAAGAGTTTTCATTAGCTTGGTATTTGGAGTTGTATGGCTTTAAGGATGAAACCGATTTAAAAGAATTTTTGAAAACAAAAAAAATAATTCTTGATGCCGGTTGTGGATTGGGTTATAAAGCTGCTTGGTTAGCAGAGCTATCTCCGGATAGCATTGTAATTGGAATGGATTTTTCAGATTCAGTTTTAGCCGCATCAAAACATTTTTCAGGAGTTAAAAATCTTTTTTTTGTTAAAGGTGATATTGCAAATACCGGAATCAATAACAATACATTGGATTACATTAGTTGTGATCAAGTAATACATCATACCGAGTTTCCTGAAAAAACATTTGCTCATTTTGCAAACCTCTTAACGGATAAGGGGGAGCTTGCTTGTTATGTATATGCAGTAAAAGCTTTACCGCGAGAGTTGTTAGACGAACACTTTCGTAGTTACACTAGACAATGCACCAAAGAGCAATTGTGGGAAATGTCTGAACAATTAACGGTTTTAGGGAAAACCTTATCGGACTTAAAAATTAATATTGAAGTACCTGAAATTCCACTTCTTGGTATAAAGGGAGGAACGTATGATATTCAACGATTCATTTATTGGAATTTTATTAAATGTTTCTACAACGAAAAATTTAATTGGGATAACAACGTAGGTACAAACTACGATTGGTATGCACCTTCAAATGCAAAACGATATACAGAACAAGAGTTTAAAGAGTGGGGAGAAGAAAATAAGTTAAGGATTACTTTCTTTCATAAAGAGGAAGCTTGTTATTCAGGGAGGTTTGGTAAATAATTGCACTTTAATAAATTTATTGTTAACTAAAATTTTGAATTGAAATACTATTGTTAGGAATAGAGAACTACTTAAAATGGTTATAAAAGTATTAAACGAATCTTTAGAAAAACAGTATGATGACTTTCTTTTAAAATCATCTGATTCTTTATTTTTCGCTTCTAATAAATACCGAAAATTATTAAAAAAATTTCTGAATGAGCGCGATGTCTATTTTTTAGCGATAAATGAGAAGGGTGAGATTAAGGGTGCTTTACCAGCATTCTTAAAACAAAATAATGAGTTGGGAAATGTTTTAAATTCACTGCCTTTTTATGGAAGTAACGGGGCTATTATTGAATTTGAAAACAATGAAAATGTACGCTTAGCCTTGGTTCATGAGTTTCATAATTTTGCGAAAGCAAATAATTGTATTTCATCAACATTAATATCTTCTCCCTTGGACGCTCAGGAAGAGTTTTATGAAAAGAATGTAGCCTATACTTGCAAAGATTCACGTATAGGTCAATTAACTCCATTACCTCAAGTATCCGTTGATATTTATTCTACTGTAATGAAACTCATTGATTCTAAAATGAGAAATTTAATTCGAAAAGCCCAAAAACTAGAAATAGAAGTAAGTTCCGAAAATGGAGATCAACTCTTCGACTTTCTTATAGATACTCATAAGGAAAACCTTGCTGCCATAGGTGGGTTGGCAAAGGACGAAAAATTTTTCAGATTAATTCCTGAGTTTTTCACTTGCGGTTCCGATTATAAAATATATTATGCAAAAAAGGATGGGCAACTAATTGCAGCTCTTTTAGTATTTTATTACAACAAAACAGTTGAATATTATACTCCTGTTATCAAAGCGGAATTTCGTAATTCACAACCTATGAGCCTTATTATTTTTGAAGCAATGAAAGAGGCTGTATCCAACGGTTATAAGTGGTGGAACTGGGGCGGCACGTGGGCTACACAGGGTGGCGTATATCACTTTAAAAGTCAGTGGGGAACAGAAGATAAAATGTATTATTATTATACAGTAGTTGATAAAACTATTTTCAATAAAACAAAAGAGCAATTGTTGGATGCATATCCTTATTTTTTTGTTGCTCCTTTTAATATGTTAGCAAAATAAATAATTACTAGTTAAAAAATCTAAAAAAAGCAGGAAATGATAATAGTTACTGGAGCAACAGGTTTTGTTGGTTTTTATTTGGTAAATCAATTACACGCAGGGGGTTTTAAAGTGTTAGCAGTAGATAAAAGTGGTACTGATGAAGCGGATTATTTCAAAAAAAATGGTGTTGATTTTATTCAATTGGATATTACAAAAGAAGCTGAATTTAATAAACTTCCAACGCAAGGAGTTGATGCATTTATAAATTTAGCGTGTGTTCAACCTGCAAACATGCCCGAAGAAGAATACGATCCTGCAAAATATGTAAGTGTAAACATATTGGGTGTGATGAACATTTTTAAATTTTGTCAAAAAAATAATATTAGAAAAGTGTTGCATACCATTTCTCATAGAAATGTACAAGGCCTATGGGAAAAGGGTGAAATTATTAATGAAGAATCACCTAGATCAATTAAGTTTACCGGAAAATATTCGATGTTTAGTATTTCTGAAAGTGCTGCGGCTGATATTATCGAATATTTTAATCAGGATTATGGCATGAATGGTATTATTTTCAGGCTGCCATCTGTTTATGGATACGGACATCACGAAAGTTTCTTTAAAGATGGTAAGGTTGTTAAAACAGGATTAGGTGTTTTTATTGATAATGCACTAAAAGGCGAAGTTTTTGAAATATGGGGTGATAGTAGTAAAGGCAGGGATGTTGTTTATGTGAAAGATGTAGTTACCGCAATTATTCTAGCCATTAGAAATGATAATGCCAAAGGAATGTATAACATTGCATCTGGAAAAAAATTAACACTACAGGAGCAAGTGGATGGAATTATTAAGGTGTTTTCATCTAAAGAAAAGCCTTCAAAAATTGTCTATTTTAAAGAAAAGCCAAATTCGATAGATCCTTGTGTCTATGACATTTCTAAAGCTAAAATAGAATTGGGTTGGGCTCCTGAATATTCTTACGAGGAGATGCTGGTTGACTACAAAAAAGAAATGGGAAGTGGTAAATGGGGGTTTCTTTTGGGTAGAAAAAAACGTATGGTTACAGAAAGCTAAATTTATAATATTTTATTATAAAACAAATAATTAATAACAAATAAAAACGAAACGATTATGATTATGCACAGTATTCCGAAAGACTTTCCTGGTAACGAACTTATGGGTGATAATGTTAAAGCCTTATTGAAAAAATGTGGTGAGACAACGAAAATATTTCCTCTTGCAAAATTATGTAAACCTGAAGTAATTGAAATTGGAGAAATGAACAGGATTCATGATTTTGTATTTATGTGGGGTGGTTTAGGTATTAAGATTGGAAACTATAATGATATTCAAACATTTGTAAATATTTGGGGAGGAGGCGAATTAATAATGGGGGATTATATATCTATTGGAGGAGGTTCTCAATTATTAACTGCTACGTATGATTACAAAGGATATAGAATGGTGGACGGTTTACCTGAAGACCATACAAACACCTTGTTTGGAAAACTGGTGATTGAAAGTGATGTGTACATTGGTGTTAATTCTACTATAATGCCAAATGTTATAATTGCTGAAGGTTCAGTAATTGGTGGTGGAAGCTTTGTGAATAAAAGTACTGAGCCTTGGAGTATTTATGTTGGTAGCCCTGCAAAAAAAATTGGAGAACGTCCGAGATTAAAAGATCACATACGTAATTGGCAGCCTGATTTTAACAAATAGTAAAATAGCATTATTACAGGTTATGAATATATTCTCATTTGATGTTGATTGGGCACCAGAAAAGGTTATTACAGATGTTGTTGACTTATTAAATAGTTTTAACATTAAAGGGACTTTTTTTGCTACCCACTATTCTGATGTTTTAAAAAATATTGAAAAAGAAGGGATTCATGAAATTGGAATACATCCTAATTTTAATCCTCTTTTAACTGGACAGTCTGGAAATTATCAAACAAAAATTGATGATTTACTAGAAATGTATCCAACTGCAATTGGTTTGAGATCTCACTCCTTGGTGCAATCTTGTCCTATGTTAATTTATAGCCTTGAGAAAAATATAAAATACGATTCTAATATTTACATTCCTTTTGGAAAAAAATTACAACCCTTCGATTATTTTGGTTTGATAAGAATACCTTACAACTGGGAAGATGATGGACAATGGGTATCCGCTAAGTCGTTTGCTAATTGCGGCTTAAAACTCGATGCTGAATTAAACGTATTTAGTTTTCATCCAATTCATATCTTTCTGAATACTCACAATCAGGAGATGTATGATAACGTAAAACACTTTTATCAAGTTCCAGCGGAATTACTGAAAAATAGAAATAAAGATATTCCTGGAACAAGAGATTTGTTTATATCGATACTTACCACTTGTAAGCAGGATAAATTACCTACCTGCACTTTAAAGGAACATTATAATTATTTAAGCGAAAATCCTCAACTACTATAGTTTGTGTTTTTTGTAATTATTCGACTTATCACTTATGGATCAAGCTATTTTTGTTAAAAGAAATGTCAATTTTGTAAATCGAATTATCGATACTCTTCAAATTTCTTTAAATGGGCTTACTGTTTTAACAGAATGTGCAAACGGACCTTACGCCTATACTCCAATTGTAGCTGTTCTTGCTGGTGCGAAGGTGGTTGCATTTGGCAAAGATACTAGGTTTGGAACATTTGAAGAAAATAAAAAAGCTATTCTGGAAATTATTGCACAGGCTAATCCTGCATTAGCAAATAACATACTGTTTGTTAATTCAAAAGCAGATATTGATTATGGTGGGATAGATATGCTTACGAATTCTGGTATGCTTAGACCCATATCAAAAGAAATAATTGATAATCTAAAATCCACTTGTGTAATTCCATTGATGTGGGAAACATGGGAGTTTCGTGAAAGTGATTTAGATATTGTAGCATGTCAGAAAAAAAAAATTCCAGTGATTGGCACAAACGAATATTATCCACCAACAAGCATGACTCTTACAATCGGTTTGTTTGGAGTGAAAATCCTTTTTGATATGAAAGTGCCTGTTGGAAATTGTAAAGTGGTTTTAATCGGTGGGAAAATACCTGCTATGCAAATTGCTCAATTATATGAAAACATTGGAATCGGCTTTGTTTGGTTTTCTCCAACAGGAACAGAAAGAAAGAATAATTGTTTTTCATACACGGAGCTTAAAAAAATTAAAGAACTGAAATATATTGATGCATTTGTATGTGCAGAGCATTCGGATCCTTTTTTAATTGCAGGTGAGAATGGTGGAATAACATTTAAAGAAATTTTTGAAGCGCATCCACATGCACCATGGGGACATGTAGTTGGAAATATTGATGCTGAAGAATTAAAAAAATCAGGTCTTTCTTATTTTCCGCAAACAATAATGCCATTTGGGCATCAAACATATGGTACAGAGAATATTGGATACGAACCTGTAATACAGTTAAATGCATGCGGTTTAAAAGTAGGTGAAATAGCAGTTAAAGAAAGATTAAAAGGGAAATCAATTGAACAGACAATAAAAAAAACAACTGAACATGGAATTGGACAAGATTTTGAAGGAGGATTTTTGCAATTTAATCCTAGATAAACTCATTTTTTTAATAATTTAAAGTTTTGATTTTGGAAAAAAAGATAAAAATTGGCTTTATTGGAGGAGGTGAAAGAAGTTTTTTGACTTTTACCGAATTAGTGAGTCGGGTTGATGTTGAAATTTTGTATTCGGTTTTTATGCCGGGGTATGAAGATGAACTTATATATTGTACAAAGCTAGAGGAAACTGCTCATAAACACAATTTGAGATTTATTTCGTCTGATAAAATCACCAAAGAAATTATTGAAGAAATAAATAAGATTGAGCTAGATGTTATTATTGATGGTGGTTTGTGGCGATCAATTATTAATCCTGAATTTTGGAAAAGTGCAAAGTATGGATTGATTGGCCCTCATGGCTCTTTGTTGCCGGCATATAAAGGCTGGGCAGGATTTAATTGGTATGTGCTAAATGGAGAAAAAGAATATGGTTTACAGGTATTTCAAGTAAGTAAACATATCGATTCTGGCAAACAAGTAATTCGGAAAAATGATCGCTCCCTAGTTAATATTAAAATGTCTTTAGAAAATCAATTAATGGCTAGAGAGCTTTTGGATATTGTTAATGTGAAAGCAACTGAAGTTATTTTAGAAACAATTGATCTGATAAAAAGCGACAATATTGATTTTGAAGATCCTGATGATTCACAATCAACATGGACATGCAGTCGAGGCCCTGAGGATGGTGAAATTTATTGGGATCAACCAACAAAGACCGTTTTTAATTTTATTCGTGCTCAGTCGCATCCATATCCTGGCGCATTTTCGTTTCATGATGGTGAAAAAGTGTTTTTTTGGAAGGTCTGTATCCCTGTAAATCAGCTTAAATATGTTGGTGTTATTCCAGGAAGAATTGTAAAAGTGGATAATAAAAATAAAATTATTTGGGTAATGACTAAAGATGGTGTTATTGAAGTTTCACATGTAAGTTTTGAAAAAACAAAAGATCAAATCAAGAACGCTACAGAATATTTTCAATCGGTTCGGGAAAAATTTGGGTTAAATTATTTTGAAGAATTGAAGAAGATAAAGGCTGCAATGAATTTATAGTGAAATTATAATCTGACTCAAGTCTAAACTTTTACAAATTTCATGGACAATAAAGGCGGTTTTATCAATTTAATAAAAAATATATTTGGAATTGGTGCAGTTGTTATAAAAAACACTCCAGGTTCTGATCATTATTTTCATCTAAAACTGGTAGATTTTATAAAGAAATCCGGACACAAATTTGTCAAAGAAAATACCTACAAGGAATTTAGCGAAAAAAATTTCAGTTATCCCCAGCTCTATCATTGGATACTTTCTTTCCTTCCAGAAAAAATAATTAAAGAAAAATACAAATACATTAACTTTTCTGTAAAGCTAATCGAAATACTTGCCTTTAACATTTTTCTATTCTTTTTATACGAGAGAATGCAATTTGCGGGAATTATATTTTTATATGCAAATATAATTGTAAACATATTTCCTTTAAGTTATGCTGTATGGAATGCAAAGAACACGGGATTATCTGCCAGAGGTATTGGATTGGTTGTAGGTCAGATATATACATATCTTATAGTTGCTTATGTTTTAACTAACAATATGTTTTTGCTATTCGCACTTTTTGCAATTGTATTTGTTATAATGTTGCTGAGTCAAATGGCTACCCAGTATGTGCTTCTTAGCATTCCGTTTTTTGCTGTATTTTTTAAAATGCCTGAAATAATTTTATTACCATTTCTATCATTTGGTTTATTTTATGTGATTATGCCTCAAGTTGCTGAAAATTACATTATTGGTCAATATAACCATAAGAGAAACTATGCACTTTTTTTGGCTGATATATTTATCCTTAGGAATAGACCCAGTATATACAGGGATTTTGTTTATGATTTTTGGATAAAATTCAAAAAAAATTTTATTTCTGGTATCGCTTATATGTACATCAATCCTTTGGTAGAAATTATTTACGGAATTCCATTCCTTTGGTTTGTATTATATGCTGGCAGTCAGAATGAATTGAACAAAGAATTTCAGATAATGCTTTATACCATTTTAGCTGCTTTGGCGGTATTCTTTCTTACAAGTTTTAGATGGACTAGATTTTTAGGAGAGCCACAAAGGTATCTTGAATTCGTTATACCATTAATAACTATAGTTTATGTGTTTAATTTTGATTTAAAATACCATATTGTCTTAATATCATTTTCTATAGTTATTACATTGGTTGGTAAAATGGTATTGCTTAGTCATACTAAAACAAAAACTACTCAAAGTAATAGAAATAATTTGATGAGTTATTTAACATCAAATTCCAGGTTTAAAAATAGCATATGTATTTCAAATGATTATGATTTGTTAAAATATTTATTGCCTTTAGAAATTAATGTGATAAAGCCTGATTTAACTGTTCATTACAAAAAACAGCAAGAGTTTAATAGGTGTTTTAACGGTAGTTTCAATGAATTAAGTTATTACGCAATTGCAGAATATATTAAGGAATATAATCCTAATTTTATAATAGTAAATAGTAAATATTATGATTTTGATACACTACAATCTCAAATCAGTTTTAAAATAAAATCGCATATAATTGACTTGAATGAATATTCTATTTATGAAATATAATATGCAAAATATTTTATCCTAATGCTTAAAAAATTAGTTAAAGATGTTGTTATATATGGAATATCATCAGCCATTACTAAATTTGTAGGCCTTTTACTTATCCCCCTTTATACTCAAGTTTTTTCTACTGAAGATTATGGGACAATGGATCTCGTTGTTACGATTGTCGCAATTAGCACAATTTTTGGGATGATGCAGCTAGAATCTGGGGTGGCTCGATTCTATTATTTGCAAAAAAACGAGAATGATCGAAATACAATGGTTTCTACTGCCATGTTGACGATAATCACAGCTTCCCTGCTGATTTTTCTGATTATAGTTTTTTTTTCTGGTTCACTTTCAAAAATTCTGTTTGGAACTAATATATATTCTCCTTTAATAATTATTGGATGTTTAACCATCCCTTTTTCCAATCTAACTTCCCTTTTTACAGTCATCATTCAGTTTAAGAAGAAACCTATTCATTATTTGCTGTTTCAATTTTTGCAAGTAACAATAACGATTTCCTTGACTGTATACCTGGTTATTATTGAAAAACAAGGTATAGTTGGTGTTTTCTGGGGACAATTGTCTGGTTTTTTTGTTTCTTCTATGTTGATGGCTATTTATTTGAGAAAACAATTGAGTTTTAAATGGAAATATGAAGCGTTAAATAAAATGTTGCGGTATTCTTTACCACTTGTACCCGCTGTAACTGGTAACATAGCAAATTCATATTTCAACCGTTTCATAATGTTGGGGTACCTTTCTTTAACAGAGATTGGTTTATATGCAGTGGCTCTAAAAATTGCATCAGTTTTCCAGTTAATCGGTACAGCTTTCAGAATGGCATGGAACCCTTTTTTTTGGGAAACCTATGAAAATAATCCCAACCATCGAGAAGTATTTGTAAAGGTTCAGAAAGAGGTTTCTGTAATGGTACTTATGGTAGTTTTGATAATAACACTTTTTTCAAAAGAAATTATTATTATTTTAACGACTGAATCATATTTTGCTTCATTTCAACTAATTGGCTTAATTTCATTATCAGTAGTCATTACCAGTATAATATTGCCACTTACAGGAATTGGTCCAGGCATTACAAAAAAAACGGAATACAATACCTTAATTTATTTTTTAGGCCTTGGAGTTAACATTGTTTCATTATTTTTTATTGTCCCTGCATTTGGAATCATAGGAGTTCCTATAAGCATGCTATTGGGTAATATTACTTTATTAATTGTTGGATGGTATAATTCGGAAAGGCTTTATAACATAGGTTTTAAAAAACTCTCTATGCTCATTAATATGGTAATTACACTCGTCATAATAATACTTAATCTTTTACTCATCATACCACTTTATATCAAAATATTAATGCTCATAATGTTTTTTGTCTTTGCGTTTAATAAATATAAATTATTAATAATGCAATTTTTGGATAAAAAGAAAACAGAAATTAAAGTATTATAAACAAGATTCCTCCATAGTTGATGATAATTAATCGTAGTTTATGGCTTAGAAAATACAATCGTCCAATTGTGCTGTTAACCATATTAACAATGGTTACCAATTTTATCTTTTTTGGTGATAATTCCGTTGGTATAGGATTCTTGATTTCTCATTTATTAACTATATTTTTCTTTTTATATTGTTTAAGTCAATTTTATCAAAAGACAAAGCTATATTCTACAATTAAATTTGAAAAAAATCTATTTCGAGTAGGTTTAGTGTTACGAATTATAAGTATTTTATTTTTTTATTCGCTTTATTATATTCAAACCGGCACGGAGTTTGATCCCACTGCAGTTGACGCTTTATGGTATCACGATACGGGAGTGCAAATAGCTCAGCAGTTTTCGGAATTAAGGTTTAATAAAGAGGAATTAGACAGAATTGATTTTGATGATTTAGGCTATAACCTATATTTGGGAGTTGTATATTTTATTTTTGGGCCGAATGTTATAATAGCAAGAATTATTCAGGGAATATTTGGGAGCCTATCGTCTATTCTTATTTATAGAATAGGTAAATCGCTTTTTAATGAAAATGTTGGTAGAACCGCTGCGGCATTGTTCCTGTTTTTTCCAATGCTTATTTATTTCACAGCCTTACATTTTAAAGAAACATTAATGGTTTATTTTACATTATTAAATATATATGCAGTAATTAATTTTCAGATCAAAAAAAACAAAGTCAAATACCTTGCTTTGTTTTTATTAACTATATTTATAACATTTTCTTTTAGAGCAGTTTTAACCTATACACTGTTAGCATCCTTTTTTTTATCCTTATTGTTCACAAAAAAAATTAAACTGCATCAAAAAATAGCATTTACAATTTCAAGTGTATTTGTTTTATTAATATTTGTATGGCAAGTTGGTATATTGGATGAGTTTTCTGGAAAACTTATTAAGTATTTTGATAGAAGCACTGAAGGTGCCATAATGGCTAATACTGCAGAACGGATGGCTAATTCGGGACAAACATTTGCAAAATTTGCTTCCGGTCCAGTTATGCTGGTTCAAAGTGTTAGTTTTCCATATCCAAGTATGGTAAAAACAAATATTAGACTTTTTGATGTCGCTGATCAATGGTATTATATAGGAAGTTTATTTTTATGGTCATTTCTCTCTTATTGGGCGATATTAGGAATTTATGATTCTATTAAAACAAGGATAAAACAAAACCTTCCTTTGCTTATTTTTACTGTTTTTTTCTCTATAATATTAGTTATTACCTTATATATTACATCAATTAGATTTAATGTTTTAAAAATGGTACCAATGTTAATTTTTGTAGCGGTTGGTTTAGATAATAATACTTCAAAAAGGCTTAAATATTGGTATCCATATATGATATGGATGTGTATTGTAATTTTGATTTGGAACTATGCAAAGGTTGCGGGTAGGGGGATGATCTGAATCAAAAGTGGCTTATGTAAAATTAAAAACGCTCCATATCCTTTGGTAATAAAATTTTGCATTATATCCGATATTCCAACTAGATTTTGATTTTTTTTAATAATCTAATGAAAATTTATTTATGACTTATGCTAAAAAAGTAATATTTTACTTTAAATTATTTACTGCTAATGAATGGTCCAAGAGTAAAATTTATTCGAAGTATTTAGGAATAAAGATGGGTAATTGCGTTCGTGTTTTGCATTTTCCAAGATTTGGAAGCGAACCTTATCTTATTGAAATAGGAGATAATGTTACAATAACTCGAGGGGTTTGTTTTATTAATCATGATGGCGGAGTTGCTGTATTCAGGAAGCAATATTCTGGCTTAAATGTATTTGGGAAAATAATAGTTGGAAATAATGTTTTTATTGGAGTTAATAGTATAATTATGCCGGGAGTCACAATCGGTAATAATGTTGTTATTGGTGCCGGTAGTATCGTAAATAAAGATGTAGCTAACAATTCAGTAGTAGCCGGAGTTCCTGCAAAATTTATAAAAGAGTTAAGCCAATACGAAAGTGATTCGTTAAAAAAAGGAATTCAAATTGACAATACACGAAATAAAAAAATGCAGGTAACTGAGTATATAGAAAAACAAAAAGGTTAAATATACTTTTGTATATATTTTAATAGGTATATACGTTTAGAGCGCACATAGAAAAAATAAAATTATCTTTGCT
>JAVHPR010000202.1:0-3381 GCA_036170695.1 Bacteroidia bacterium | reverse complement strand
GCTAAGTTATATTTTTATCACTTGACCCCCAACTTTTCCGATTGACCCGAAATAATAGATGCATTCAAAAAAAAATTGAAAGAACTGAATTTACCCATAAATATCAGGGCACAAAAATCAGGATGTTTGGATATTTGCGATTTCGGGCAAACAATTGTAATATATCCCGAAGGCGTTTTTTATGTAGGAGTAGAAATAACTGATGTGGATGAAATTATCAACGAACATATTATAAATAACAGGTTTGTTGAACGCTTGCGATTGGAAAATGTGAGACAAAAAATATAATAAGCACATACCTCATCCTTAACCTTACAGGAGAATGATGTAATAAATAAAAAACAAAAAGATTAGATTGGTTTTTCGGTTTTATCTGTAAAAGATTTTCCTGTGTCAATTTTATTGATTTTTCCGTATGCAGCGCAACGTTCATGCTGAACCTTGCATGACCCCATCACAAGACTAACAAAAACAGCAGTAAGAATAATTACAAAAAAATTTTTCATGTTTAGCTCAGATAAAATTGATTCTTTAAATATCTCTAGAAATACAAAACTACCATAATTCTTTTATTTAAACAAAAGTATTGTAAAATATTTTTTTAAACTTTGTCAAAAAAAAATAATTGAAAGTACTTTTAGGCTTAATTTTATGAAACTATGAATAAATCAGATGTGGCCATTCACCCCAGCTGGAAAGAGGTATTGGGCAATCAATTTTCGGCTCCTTATTTCCAGAAGCTTAAAGAATTTTTGATACAGGAGAAAAAGCAGTATGGAATATTCCCTCCCGGGAATCAACTATTTGCAGCATTTAACCATACCCCCTTTGAAAAATTAAGAGTAGTAATTATTGGACAAGACCCTTATCATAAAAAAGGACAAGCAAACGGACTGAGTTTTTCAGTTAGTTCGGGAGTTGCCAAGCCCCCTTCGTTAGTCAATGTTTTTAAAGAACTGCAATCGGATCTGAACATTCCGGTACCACAAACAGGGAACCTCGAACTTTGGGCTAATCAAGGTGTTTTATTACTCAATGCTACATTAACAGTTCGCGAAGGACAAGCTGGTTCACACCATGGAAAAGGCTGGGAAATATTTACTGATGCGGTAATAACAACAATATCAGAGCAAAAAAAAGGTATCGTATTTTTATTGTGGGGACGATTTGCACACACAAAGGAAGTGTTGATTGATAAAGACAAACATTTTATTTTAAAAGCCGCACACCCTTCGCCTCTAGCCCGTGGTGCTTTTTTTGGCTGTAAACATTTTTCTAAAACAAATAAAATACTGGAACACCAGGGTATTCTGCCAATTGACTGGAGACTCGAAAAATAGAAAAAATTTCAATTAATTTCCGAACAATATCTGAAGCTCTAATTTACTTTTTTGACTAAATAGTGTATGTCCATATAGTCGGGTAATTTAAAAAAACATAAAACACTTGACGAAAATTCAAAGAAATTATAATTCATTATCGTATAATTAAGAAAAAACTCTCAAACGGAGCGTCATTGCGAGGGTTTTTCACCCGAAGCAATCTCATTTACGCGACTGAGATTGCTTCTTCGTGCCTCTTTCGCAATGACGTGCTAATATTAATGTCGACTGTGTGGACAGACACTCTATAGCAAAAAAAACACACCTTTGAAAATTCAAAGATGTGTTTAATATAAAAATTGGAATTAATTAATAGTTACCTTTTGCTTTAATGCCAAGTTCAACTTTCTTTAATGCAGTAATGTATGCACCAATACGCATTGTTGTTTTATAGTGCTGACCATTGTACCATACTTGTTCAAAAGCATCGTTCATCGAAGCATCATGTTTAATTTTAACCTCTTCTTCAGTCCAATAGTGACCATATTTATTCTGTACCCATTCGAAATAAGAAACAGTAACTCCGCCACCATTCGCTAAAATATCAGGGACAACAATAATTCCTTTTTCTTGTAAAATGTTATCTGCTTCTGGTGTTGTAGGACCATTTGCTCCTTCAACAATTAATTTTGCCTTAACGTCAGCTGCAATTTCGGGTGTAATAACATTTTGTAATGCCGCAGGAACCAATATGTCAACATTAGCTGTTAATATTTCGTTCGGCTTTATTTCTGTTCCGCCGTTAAATCCTTTTAAAACTCCATTGTTTTCTTTTGCATAACGTAATGCAGCTTGAATATCAATTCCTTTCTCGTTCCAAAAAGTAGCTGTATGATCGCCAATAGCGCAAATTTTAATTCCTCTGGAAGCTAATAAGCGAGCTGCGTGTGAACCTACATTGCCAAATCCCTGAACAGCAGCTGTTACTTTTTTAGGGTCTAAATTCATCTTTTTTAATGCAGCAAGTGTGGAAACCATTACACCTCTTCCGGTTGCAGCATCACGCCCCAAAGAACCACCCAAACCAACAGGTTTACCGGTAACAACACCAGGGAAACTTCCACGGAATATCTTGTTATATTCATCAACTATCCATGCCATTTCACGTCCGCCTGTGCCCATATCGGGAGCCGGAATATCTTTATCAACGCCAAACACCTCAGCCATTGAAGCGGTGTATGCTCTTGTCAAACGTTCTGCTTCTCCAATACTTAATTTACGTGGCTCACATTTGATACCGCCTTTAGCACCTCCGTAAGGAATGTTAGCAACAGCGCATTTGAAAGTCATCCATGCCGACAAAGCTTTTACCTCGTCCTCACAAACATCCATTGCATAACGGATACCACCTTTTGAAGGGCCCAAAATTGTGGAGTGAACAGTGCGAAAGCCTTCAAAAATCTGAACTTTTCCACTATCCATCATAACAGGAAGACTAACCTTCACTTGTTTTTGTGGGTTTCTCAAAATATTAGTAGCCTCTTCTGATAAACCACAAACTTTTGCGGCAAAATCAAGTCTGGCTAATACGGCTTCAAACATTGAACCTTCATGATTTTCCATTGCTGTTGTTTTTGTTGGTGTTTTTGTTGTTGTTGCTGTTTTTGTTGTCATAATTTTACGTTTAGCTCCCTAGTATTTTTTGGTTAGGAGCGTGTTAAGGAGTGCGAATTTACTAAAAATTATAATCTTAAGAAAAAACTATTGATTAAATAAAAACATTGCTTCCCCCTACTCTTCAAAAATTCAGGACTATAATAAGTGCCCTAAGTCCTGCCATTTTTATTAGCAATCATTTAAAAACGACAAAGTGCTGATTATCAGACACAAAACTTTAAAAATCTGTCACTGGTTTTAGAGGAGTAAAAAAAACTCAAATAACTAAACTACTCTGCACTGAAAGTGCAGAGGTTTAAATTAAAGAATGAAATTCTTTTAACAAAGCTAATGTCAAGTCAAGTTTGTTTTGTCGCATTGTTGGTCATTCCGAACTTGTTTC
>JAVHPR010000201.1:0-3504 GCA_036170695.1 Bacteroidia bacterium | reverse complement strand
TCGCTAATATATATGCCTGAAAATATTTATCCCCCAACTTTTCCGATTGACCCAATAAAAGTTGTTAAACCTTCAGTGAAGTTTAAAAAACTTAATGGATACTTTATTGTGAGTTGCTTTTCTCCAAGCTATAATTGCCTTGATATTTTTTTGAATAATAAATCACTGGCACCTCATGATTGTAATTTCTATAAAAGTATCTCATCGATAAGCTTTGTTAAAACAAATGACTTGGACTTAAAACAAATTGATGATTTTACTTACCGGGTTAAACTTCAAGAAAAGGAAAACAAGGTGTATTTATCGAATAATCCCCTAATTTTATTAGAGATAAGCAAAGGGGATTCAGCTATTCTTAAAAAAAATGATTTGTTTTTAGGGATCCAACAAAACATTCTAACCGCAGACCTTATTGAAGGAGCAATAGAAAAACTCAGACTTGACTTTAAGAATGACAGGCATTTTTACGTTTTATTAAAAGTTTCAGTTTCAGTCGTTGATTTACCTCCCAGAGCAAAAACTTCAAATGTAGTGGATCCAATGGGAGTTGATCAATATTTAATACTTTGGGATGATGAAAACAAAATAACGGGAGTAAAAATTATAACGAACTTTTAGCCGTCGAACGGCTTGTCAACGCTATTAACATAAACTAATGAGTAAAGAAACAATTTCAAAATCCCTTATTTTTTTTATACTTGCATTATGAATAAACATCTGGTTTTTATCTTATTACTAATCTGCAACGCAGCCGCTGCACAAAACATTTCTATAGATTTTAATACGATTGTTGGAACCGGAAAAAAAATGACCGGCGTAAATACCGGTCCACACAGCATCGTGTCAGGAACCACAGAAAAATGTCTTCAAAACATAGGTACAGAATTAGTTAGAACACATGATTACACCGGTCCGTGTGATTATTGGGGATATACGAATTTCTTCAATAAGTTAAATGATACATTTAACTATTCATTTCAATCTCATTTATCTTCCGGTTACAATTGGACAACTACTGATACTCAGATTTCTGAAATTGTAAATGCAAATCTTCAACCTTTTTTCAGACTCGGGATAAGTGATGAGCCGGGATCAAATTCACCTCCTGCTACTCCAATACCAAAGGATTTTGATCAGGTAAATTTTCACACTTTCGCCGGAATTGCAAAAAGAACAGCCATGCATTATACCGACAGTGTTGATAATGGATTTAACTATACCATTCCTTATTGGGAAATCTGGAACGAACCTAATAATAATGGCTTTTGGACTATAGATTCAGTAAGTGCCTATTATAGGTTATATAAGCAATGTGCTGATTCTTTGAAATCGTTTAACCCACAATTAAAAGTAGGTGGGCCAGGAACGGCTAAAAATGCATTTTATTCGGGAGGTATTCATTATACAATTAATCAAAATTACGTTGCCGATTTTTTCAATTTTTGCAAAACTGACAGCGTTCCCCTGGACTTTTATTCATTTCATATGTACGACAAAACAAATCCATACAGTTTAAAAATTTTGACAGACACGCTTGCATATTATTTAGATCAATACGGATTTGACAGCACAGAACTAATTGTTTCTGAAACAAATATTAATATCGGGGGATATGAAAACACATCGAAAGGGTGTTCCTATTTGGCATCACAATTAATATCCGTTGCAAATTCAAGATTAAGTAAATATATATGGTATCGTGGTGTTGATTTAAATCCTTTGTGTAATTCTGATATTGGAACGAACCCCAGCTTAACATTAAATGGATATGCTTACAAATTTTTTAATGAATTAAATGATTCAACTCCCAAATTTTTAGCTACAACCGGAAATGAATTTGACAATGCAAATATTAGAGATTCATTGAATAATTTAATGATATTGTCAGGCAAAAATTCATCAGGAAACATCGTAAAAGTATTAGTTGCGAATCACGAATCAATTCATGATAGCTTACATGTTGCCATACAAAATCTTCCCTGGACTTCTGCCGACCTGATAACAGTCACAACAGAGCAAGTTACATCTGGCGGCTATTCTACTTCGGCATATACAACAACGGGCGGTTCAGTCCTGAATGTTGTGTTTCCGGTAACAGACGCTTCAGTTTATTTTATTACTATAAAGAATGAGTCTCTAACTTCTATAAAGATGCAGGATAATAAATCAAGCCATTTGACAATTTTTCCAAACCCTTCAGACAATTCAATTAATTTTACGGAAGTATTAGAAAACATAAAAGTGTATAATGTATATGGTCAATTGGTTTTATCTCAAATTGAAGCAACCAAAAGCATTTCAACAAAAGATTTCAGCAATGGAATATATTTTATTCATGCAGATAATAAGGTATTAAAATTTATTATTGAGCATTAACAGGTGTTTCGTCAAAACAAAACAAAAAAAATAAATTATTTTTGAATGTGATTAAACCTTTTCAAAATACGATCGTCTTACAGTAGAAATCCACCTAATCAAATTATAAACCTAAAAAAATAAACGCCATGGAAACTAAAAAAGTAATATTCAAGAGTGTTGCAGCAATACTCTTTGCAGGGATCCTGATTACAGGTTGTAAAAAAGATAAAGATCCTATAGCGCCGGCCCCTGCTGATGACATGTCGGAACAATCGGTAGCCGCAAATGATCAGACAAATGTTGAAAACGAATCTAACGCTTGTATGGATGATGCGAATTCAGTATTGGGCGGGATTTCAACAACAAGAGATATGCAAACTTTTTCCTTTTGCAATATTACCATTGATTCATCACAAAAAGCAATAGGCTTAATTGTATTGACCTATACCGGTAACAATTGCGCTAATACAAGATCCCGTTCAGGGTCAATCTCTATTCAACTTCCTTATGTTAATGGAGCTGTGGTAAGATGGAAAGAACTCGGTTCTATGCTAACCCTCACTTTTAATAACTACAAAGTTACCCGCCTGTCGGATGGAAAATCACTCACTTTTAATGGTACTCACAGTGTTACCAATGTGAATGGGGGCTTACTAATAAACATTACTGCCGGAAATCCAATCGTTCACAAAGTAAGAGCAAATATGGTGTTGACTTTTGATGATGGAACCAACCGTACCTGGGGAGCTGCCAGAACAAGGACATTCGCTATCGCAAACAACATATTATCAGCATCAGTTGTAGGGGACACCACAATGGACAGTTTTAGTAATGTTGCGATGTGGGGAACCAACAGAAACGGTGTAAGTTTTGACATCGCTATTACAACACCTGTTGTTTATGATGTATTCGGCGGATCGTGTTTATTTAAACCATATAGCGGTGTAAGAGTGCATCACAAATTAGCACATGAAATCACGGTTACTTATGGAGTTGATGCAAATGGAGTTGTGGTTACATCTGGTTGTCCGTATGGCTTTAAGGCTAATTGGATTAATGGTCAGGGAGTTGCTAAAGAGGTTGTAAAAGCATACTAAGGAATTGGGACAAAATAACTTTTACAATATTGGCTTAATAGTATAATTC
>JAVHPR010000200.1:5912-16599 GCA_036170695.1 Bacteroidia bacterium | reverse complement strand
TGCAGGAATTACAAAACAATAAAAGACAGCATGTCTAAAGCAGATAAGCAATAATTTTAATTTTAAAATATGTATATTATGAAAAGAATTTACTTTTTATCAAGTGCCATGTTGCTTTCTGCGGCTGGTTTTTCACAAAGCACTCCATGTTATGGAAAAGCATTTGTAGCGTCTCATAAGTCATTTCCGCATTCCATGCAGACGACTCGTACTGTTGGAAGCCCGGATACTACCGGTGTGGTAAACTATACAGACTTTTTGCCTCAATACGCTTCTGTCAGCGGTCAATCCATTATTTACGGTTATTCTGGTGGCGGTTATGTTTTTGGGAACAATAATGGTGGATGGAATATTTGTGGACAAGGATATCAAAATATTACGCCTACTCCTGTTAAAATTATTGGTGCCTTAGTTTGGTTTGCTAAAAAAGAAAGAGATTTAGCAGGCGGTGCGGCTTCAAAAGTTGTAGTTAGCGCGTATGATATGGCTGCAAATAAAGCATGTAACACCAATGGTAGCGGAACACTAAACACTTCTACATTAAATTCTCCCGGCCCAACCGGTGCTGCTAAATCGTCTGCAGATCTTTTATACGATGATATTGATACCACCGATTTTACTTATGTAGCTTTCGCTACACCAAAATCTTTTGCTGCGGATTTTGCTATTGTAGTTGATGCTACTACATTAACTGCTGGGGATACAGTAGGTATAGTATGTGATAATAACGGTGATGCTGCAAACTTAGATTATGCATTTTACAAAGGAACTAAATGGTATTGTGTCGACAATCTATTTAGCCCAGCCGCTTCTCCGGATTTAGGTTCAGGAACAATGGATTTGGATATTGCACTTTTTGCAGTTTTAAATGATGCTACCGGGGTTAACGAATATTTCAATGGAATGAAGTTAACAACTTATCCTAACCCTGCGGTTGAAAGTGCTACAATCGAATATACTTTAGAGAAAAATTCAAATAATGTGGAGGTAACAGTTTTTGATCAAAGTGGTCGTAAGGTAGTAGAAAAAGCGTATGGCGCACAAGCTGCTGGTACTTATAAAACAAATATCGAAACTGCAAGCTTAACAGAAGGTACATACTTATACCAATTGAAAGCAAACGGACGTAATTTTACAAAACAGTTCGTTGTTGCTAAATAACATCAAAATTTTACATACAAAAAAAAGTCCTGCAGTTCTGCGGGACTTTTTTTTAACTTACATTATTTAAATTTAATTTGATGTTTGTATGTCATTGGGTGTACGACAAATTTCCCTAAATGCTTTAATTTCACCCCTTCGGGGTTTTACCATTACAAAATGTTCCATTGTGCTATAATCATTTCATCCCTTCGGGATTTGCTAAGTATTGGATATAAAGCCCGAAGGGCTGTAATTATTATAGAATAAATAATGGTTGGTCTTGTAAAACCCCAAAGGGGTGAAATTAGGGAAATTTGTCGTACACCCATGTCATTCCGACCATAGCGGAGGAATCTTTTTATAAGTAAAAAGATGTCTCGACAAAACTCGACATGACATCCTGTTATAATTAAACCACACTAGAATGAATTGTGAATTCGTGTTGAATCTTTATTTGTAAGACCTTTCTAAAACTTTGTTCTCAGGTCCTTCATAAATTTTGTAGCGTACACAAAATCCTGAACTTCTTTATTATCGGTTTTTAGGATTTCTTCTTTGCTTCCCTGCCACCAATTTGCGCCATTATAAATAAACATGATGTGATCTCCAATTTCGATTACAGAGTTCATATCATGAGTAATTACAATAGTTGTAATCGAATACTCTTGCGTAATTTCCCGGATTAAATTATCAATAACTATAGAGGTTTTAGGATCAAGACCTGAATTTGGTTCATCGCAAAACAAATATTTTGGTTGAACTGCAATTGCTCTTGCAATGGCAACACGTTTTTTCATGCCACCGCTTAATTCAGAAGGAAAAAGGTGATTGGCATTAGGTAGGTTTACCCTTTGCAGGCAAAAGTTTGCTCGGTCACGTTTTTCTTTTTCACTTAAATCCGTAAACATAGAAAGAGGAAACACAACATTCTCTTCAACCGTTTTTGAATCAAATAGTGCCCCACCCTGAAAAAGCATTCCTATTTCTTTGCGGATTTCTTTTTTATTATGAAAATCTAAGTTGTAAAAATTACGTTCATTAAATAAAACTTCTCCCGAATCAATATCGTTTAAACCCACCATACATCTGATTAAAACGGTTTTCCCGGATCCGCTTTCACCTATGATCATGTTGGTTTTTCCGGTTTGAAAAGTGAATGAAACATCATTCAGAATTTTCCGACCTGCAAATGATTTTGATATATTATTTATCTGGATCACACCAATAAAAGTTGAGTTAAAATTAAATCGAAAGTAAGTATCAGGATACTGCTGTAAACAACTCCTTTTGTACTGGAACGGCCAACTTCAAGTGATCCACCGCTTGTATAATATCCGTGATATGCAGGAACAGAAGCAATAATAAAGGCAAAAACCGCCGATTTAATCAATGAATATACTACATTGTAAGGTCTGAACTGAAAGGTAATGCCTACAATATACTCGTAATGGGTAACTACGCCACTCATTAATCCAAATACATAACCACCCATTATACCCAAAAACATGGAGAAAATTACAAGGACAGGACTGAAAACAACACAGGCAATAATTTTTGGCTGAATCAAATAACCAGCTGAATTAATCCCCATAATTTCCAAAGCGTCAATTTGTTCTGTGATACGCATTGTTCCGATCTCTGATGCAATACTAGAACCAATTTTTCCTGCAAGAATCAAACTTATAATGGCTGGAGAAAATTCTAAAATCATCGAATCGCGTACAGCACATCCTACCGCATATATTGGTACCAGAGGGTTTGTGAAATTGAAAGCTGATTGAATTGTAATAACAGCACCGATAAAAACAGATATGATTGCAACAATACCCAAAGAACCGATCCCCAGATTATTGATTTCCTCAAAAATACGATTTCGGTAAATTGAATACTTTTCTGGTTTCCCAAAAGCCCGTTTCATTAATATGAAATACCTGCCGAAATGAAAAAAAATTTTCATGAATTGCCTCAAAATTTGGATAAAAATAAGAATAATTAACCATAAATTAATTTGATATTTTATTAATTTGAATAATTTGAGGATCTGAATAGCGATATTTCATATCACAAATCAGTAAAACGGCCATTTGGACTAAATCTCATGAATTCATCGAGGCTCTGCCTCGGGGTGGGAGTAAGCAATTAGTTTTTGATGTTTCTTTGCCACAGATTTCACAAATTAACACAGATATTTCTGCGTGAATCTGTGAAATCTGTGGCAAATATTAAGCAGATACCTCGAGGCTTTACCGCGGGGTTATTTATTTAATTTTAACCAGTTTGCATGGAAACCGATTTAAGGTTCTATTGTAACAAATATGTAATTTAGCTCGTATCACATATATAGCAAATTCAGTTTTTATTATTTTCATCTGTCGGTCTGTTTTTTTTATTTTTATCTTGATTGAAAAGAATATCTTCATTTTCTTTTTCCAATTTTTACGAATGAGCTGGAAGGAGAGTCCGGAGCTAATAAAAGGTAATTTTTTTGACTCAAACTTTCTCTTCTGTTTTTAATCTATAATTATTGAAAAATTAGGTAGTATTAGATTTAAAATTTGCATCTTTGTAGCTAGTAGTAGTATGTAAAATTTAAATTGGCAGAAGCTAGATGTTTGGTTTTATGGCACTGCCTACTTACAGTGGATTTTTTACAAATGTTTTAATGTGATATGAAAAAATTAGTATTCATTTTTATAATTTTTTTCATTCCCTCTTTATGGATTGGTGATGGGGCATTTGTGCGTGCCCAGGTAATGGTTAGTTATGGAGCAAGAATCTACATGGCAAATGACACTATTTTTGCCAATGGGGGGATCAGTACCTATCCTGATTCTAGTGGCGTTGGAGGACAGTTTAGAAACAGTGGCTCTGTATTTTTAACAGGAGACTGGACTAATAATAGCGGAAATGCAGCTTTTACCAGTACTGGCGGTCTCAATGGCGGCAGCACAATTACATGTTTGTTTGTTGGTGGCAATCAAAATATTCAAGGGAATTCTACAACTGAATTTTATAACCTCGACCTCAGAGGGTCCGGTGTGAAGCAATTGAATAGCGTGGATGAAATCGTAAGAAATGATCTAAGTTTGAATGATCGCGAATTAGCTACGGGAACAAATATCATTCATGTAACCAACACTTCGCCCTCTGCAATCCATCGTTCAAGCGGTTTTGTCAGTAGTTTGGATGGCGGATCCTTGGTTCGTAGCACAGCTTCAACCCAGTCTTATCTGTTCCCCGTAGGCTCAAGCCTTAATACCCTGAGATACAGACCTGTTGAAATAGCGCCTCTGGGCAGTGCTCCAGATGATTATGCGGTGCGGCTTGCAAACGTTGACCCTACTACCGAAGGGTATGATGTTAATGTATTTAAAAAAACAACTATTAGTCTTGTTAACCCTGGGTTTTATCACCAGATCCGTAGGGATGCCGGACCTGATAATGCATCAATTACTATCTATTACGATGAAGCACTGGATGGAACATTTACTGGAATGGGGCATTGGCAGAATGCCCCGCAATGGGAAGATCTTATCGCATCTCCTGCAGTACCACAGTCCGGTTATAACGCAATGAATGCACCCTCATGGGATTTTTCTTCTCCTTTTCCTGCATTCGCATTAGTTAAAATATTAAATGAATGTGGGCAAACGTTTGTTCCAAATGCATTTTCTCCTGATAACGATGGCGAAAACGATATGGAATGCGTGTATGGTAAATGTATAAAGTCCATGTATTTTGTTATCTATGACCGTTGGGGTGAAAAGGTATTTGAAACTACCAATAAGAGCCAATGCTGGGATGGTACATACAAAGGGAAAGAAATGAACACAGCTGTATTTGTGTATTATTTGAAAGCCAATCTGACAACTGGTGAGGAAGTCATTAAAAAAGGAAATATAAGTTTAATGAGATAAATCAGGTATGAGTATTGAGATTTGAGTATTGAGATATGAGAAATAATAATCTGGAAGGAAGAATGTTGAAAATTAAAAATATAATAATTGGACTTGCTGTGATTTTCATGGCTCACGTCATATGTCCCATATCCTCCTTTGCTCAAGACATCCATTTCTCCCAATTTTATATGTCACCATTTACTGAAAACCCTGCATTTTCGGGTGCTGTTTATGGCATGGCAGCACAGGTTAATTATAAAGAACAGTGGAAAAGTGTTGGAACACCTTATAAAACTATTGCCGCTTCTTATGATGTGAGCTTTCAAAAGAAAAAGAAAACGAAAGCGTTTTATGCAGCAGGCATCAATTTTTTTAGTGATAAAGCCGGAGATTCAAAAATGGGTACTACGCAAGCAAACCTATCAGGGGCTTGTCATGTATATATCGACAGATACACTAAATTAGGAGGAGGGTTGCAAATTGGATATGTTCAGCGGAGTTACGATCCCTCCGGCCTGCAATGGGGAAGCCAGTTTAATGGCATGTCTTATGACGCTACATTGAGTTCTCATGAAAATCTTGATCAATCTACTCACGCTTATCCTGATGTTGCTGCCGGACTTGTCTGGACCTACAATAATTCCGCAGGAATGAAACGGGTAGTGGAGAACAATGATATTAAAGCAAACGTGGGAGTGTCGCTATTTCATATCTCTCAACCCAAATATTCTTTTATCGGCAGCAATGAAAAACTGTATATGAAGTTTGTTGTTCATGCCGATGTGCTGCTAAGTGTACCTTATTCTAATTTAGGTTTTGTGCCGGGGTTTATGTATTTTAAGCAAGGTCCGACCTCAGAAATATATGCAGGGTCATTAATGCGTTTTAAAATAAGGCAAAGAAGCAAATATACCAGAGATAAAAACAGTTCCGCTTTTTCCATAGGAGGATTTTACCGTGCTAAAGATGCGGCTGTAATAGCCATGCTGTTAGAATATTCCAATTATACGTTAGGGATGAGTTATGATATAAACACTTCGGGCTTAAAGACGGCAAGTGCGGCCAGGGGGGGATTCGAGATATCTATTCGATACGTAGCAGCAAATTTATTTATGGTTCGTACCAGGTCACGTTTTTAATAAAAAATACAGAAATGAAATTATTTTTAATAAGTTCAGGTTTGAAAATCAAAAATATTCATTATCAAATTAATTCATTATCAAATAAATACAGTTAAGTTATGAAAATACTATTTACCGCATTTTTTTGCTCCTTATTTTTATTCCTTTCCGCCCAGCAAAAGGATTCTATGAATGTAGAAATTAAAAATTTAGGTCCCCAGATAAATTCCACTTTCCCTGATTATGCTCCCCTTATTTCTGCTGACGGCAATATGATGATTTTCACTTCCCGGCGACCATTGCTTGAAAAAGATGTTCTGAATCGCAAGGAGGGTACAGAAAATGTATATGCCACTTATTATGACGATAAACACGCAAAATGGCTGGTAACGTTTTTACTTGGTCCAACAATTAATCTTCCTGAAATTGATAATTCTGCCATTGCTTTGTCAAATGACGGGCAAAGGATGCTCCTTTATCGTGGAGGTAATGAAGAAAATGCAAATGGAGATATTCTCGAATCTGTATTAACCGGTGAAGAATGGTCGGATCCAGTGAGATTACCACCGCCCATTAACAGTGAATTTAACGAAACATCTGCCAGCATATCTCCTGATGGGAGAACAATTTATTTTGTCAGTGATCGAAAATGGGGATACGGAGGCAGAGATATCTGGTATTCCACGCAAGACGATGCCGGGGTATGGGGAGATGCAATAAATATGGGCAATTTAATTAACAGTTCAGAAGACGAAGAGGGCGTATTTATTCATCCCAATGGAAAAATTATTTTCTTTAGTTCGAAAGGGCATAATTCAATAGGGGGCTATGATATATTTAGTTCAGTGTATGACGAAACTACCCAGGCATGGACTCAACCTGAAAGCCTTGGATCTCCAATTAATACAACTGGCGATGACATTTATTTTGTTTTGCAAGCCAATGGGAAAACAGGTTATTATGCTTCCTCTAATAAGAAAGGTTACGGAAGTTTGGATATTTACAGCATCTCGTTTTTGGATCCGCCGGTTATGAAAAAAAATATTGCCCTGTTAAAAGGCCGTATTATTAATAAAGCCGGAAATTCTGTTGGTTCAGCAATTGTTTTGAGAAACAAGGTTACTAATAAATTAGTTGGAAACTTCAAGTCAAACGTAACTACCGGAAAATATCTTGTTTCGCTTTCTCCCGGCAATAAATATGCATTGGAAATTACGACCGATGGTTATAAAAAAGATACGGTATCTATTGATGTTCCATATAAATCAGGGTATCAAGAAATTGTAACGGACATTATTCTGGAAGCTTATTAATTTGAAATTATAAAATGTGTTGATTTGATATTTTCTTTTCATTCAACACATTTTTAAATTTCAAATTGTTACATTGTTATACCCATGAAAGTACTCTTTGCTGTATTCCTTAGTACATTCTCTCTATACCTTAGCGCCCAGCAAAATGATTCGCTGAAGTTGGAAATAAAAAATTTGGGTTCACAAATTAATTCCTCTTTTTCTGAATACGCCCCCCTTATTTCTGCTGATGGTTCCGTAATGATATTCACCTCTCGCAGGAATCCTACCAAACAGAAGAAAGTAGGTTACTCTGCTATTTATATTACCAATTATGACCAACAAACCCAAAATTATATTCAGCCCGTAATACTGCCCCATTTAGTAAATCTGCCGGGTGTTGATAATGATGCCATAGCATTATCAAATGATGGACAACGGATGTTGATTTATAGAGGAGGGGATAATAAAAATATCAATAGAGGTATTTATGAATCTATACTAAATGGAAATGAGTGGTCGATTCCAATCAGATTGCCTTCACCGATCAATAGTGATGGTGGTAATGAAACTTCTGCAAGCTTTTCGCCTGATGGGAGAACAATTTATTTTATAAGTAGCCGAAAAGGAGGACTTGGTGGAAAGGATATTTGGTATAGTACCAAAGATACTTCCGGGAAGTGGGTTGATGCAGTTAATATGGGAGGAGCCATTAACAGCAATGCAGATGAAGAAAGTGTATTCATGCATTCCAATGGCAGCGCACTTTTTTTTAGTTCTAAAGGTCATAATTCTATAGGCGGATACGATATTTTTATGTCTGTTCTGGACACAACAATCAATTCATGGACAAAAGCCGTAAGCCTTGGTTCTTCAATTAACACCCCTGAAGATGATCTCTATTTTGTTTTAGCAGCTGACGGACAAACAGGATATTACTCAGCAGCAAGAGCAAAAGGACTCGGAGAAAAGGATATATATATCATCATGTTTTTGGATCGGTTTATAAGTGAAAACACCAACGTGTTGAAAGGCTGTGTTTTTAATGAAAAAATGGTGGGAATAAAATCAAAAATTGTTGTTACTGAAAAGACTACCGGAAAAATAATTAACACCTTTATTTCAAATTCGGCTACCGGAAAATATCTTATCCCACTTCCTGTGAATAAGCAATATGAAATAAATTTCAAGGCAGATAATCTCGATGCGAAAACTGAATTGATTGACCTTTCCGACAAAACTGATTATGAAGAAATTGAAATGAATATTTTTTTAAGACCCAAAAAACCGCCAATTGCCAGCAGGGTAATTGATGAAGAAGGGAATGCACTTAGTGGTGTTCAGGTTGAACTTATTGATATGATTACCAAACAGGTGGTTCAGAAATTTGAAAGTGACTCGTATGGAATCGCGTTCATTTCCACCCCTCCGGAAGGAAAATTTACCGTGATTTTCAGTAAATCAGGTTATTTGTTTCAATCGGTAAATATAAACATGCAAAAACCTCCGATGGACGGTACAGGATCATCGGGGGTGAATAATTTAAATGACCTTAAACATATTACGCTTCAAAAAGTGGAAGCAGGAAAGAAAACTACGCTTAACACTATTTCTTTTGACCTCAATCGGGTACTCTCTGAACAAGAATCTTCTATAGATCTGGATCGAATAATTACTCTTATGAGTAACATGAGTTCTCTTCAAATTGAGATCTCAGGGCATGCTGATAATGTTGGCATTAAGAAAAACAAAAAAGTTTCGGAACAAAAAGCAAAAGAGGTAATGAAAAGCCTCATTAGTAGAGGTTGTGATAAGACCCGACTTACGTATAATGGTTATGGCTCAACTGAACCAATTGCCTTTGGTGAGTCTGATGAAACACAGCTGTTAAATAATCGAATAGAATTGAAAGTTCTTAAGGTGGATTTACTTGCTGAGCAAACAGCGGAAGAAAATCGGTTAAAAAAGGCTCAGGATACGGTTAAGGCGCAAGAGCCTCTTATCGAGACAGCTAGCCTACCCGCTAAAAGAGAAAGACCTAAAGAAAACAAGGATACCATTCTGCAACTACAGAACACCATTGTAGCTCTTAGCAAAAAAGATGAAAGTATTGATTCTACTGTTGAAGTCCGCCATCAGGAAAAAAAAGATACGATTGCGCGACTAACGAACCCTTTCGTTGATATCGTTAAGAAAGACGAAATCAAAGATGCTATTATTGAAGTTAGCCATCAGGAAAATAAAGACACTGTTTTACATAAAGAAAACACAGAATTAGCTGTTGTTAAAGTTTCCAGCAGGGTAATTGATGAAGAAGGTAATGCCCTTAGTGGTGTAGGGGTTGAACTTATTGATATGATTACTAAACAGATGGTTCAGAAATTTGAAAGTGACCCTTATGGAATCGCGTTCATTTCTACTCCTCCGGAAGGAAAATTTGCGGTGATTTTTAGTAAATCGGGTTATTTGTTTCAATCGGTAATTATAACCATTCCAAAACCTGGGGTGGGCGCGACAGAACCGGCAGGTGGAAATGGATTAAATGCGCTTAAACATATTACCCTTCAAAAAGTGGAAGTTGAAAAGCAAACGATACTTAACACTGTTTTTTTCGATCAGAAAGGGAAAATATCTCCTCAAGAATCTTCTATAGATTTGGATCGGATAATTACACTTATGAGTAACATGAGTTCTCTTCAAATTGAGATCGCCGGGCATACTGATAATGATGGCTTTAAGGACAACCAAAAACTTTCGGAACAAAAAGCAAAAGAGGTAATGAATTCTCTGATTGCTAAAGGTATTGATAAGACCCGGCTTAAGTTTAAAGGTTATGGCTCCAGTGAACCAATTGCTTTTGGTGAGGGGGCGCAGCCGGCAAATAACCGAATAGTTCTAAAAGTTCTTAAGTCGGATTTAGTTGCCGGGCAACTAGCGGAAGAAAATCGGATAAAAAATGATCCAGCTATTGTAAAGACGGAAGAGCCACTTATCGAGACAGCTAGCCTACCTGTTATAAGCGGACTACCTGAAGAAAATAAAGATTCAATTCTGCAACTACAGAATCCCCTTGTGGTGGCTGCTACAAAAGATGAAAGTACTGATTCTACTGTTGAAGTCAGCCATCAGGAAAAAAAAGATACGATTGCGCGACTAACGAACCCTTTCGTTGATATCGTTAAGAAAGACGAAATCAAAGATGCTATTATTGAAGTTAGCCATCAGGAAAATA
>JAVHPR010000200.1:0-5812 GCA_036170695.1 Bacteroidia bacterium | reverse complement strand
ATAACCGAATAGTTCTAAAAGTTTTTAAGGTAGATTTAATTGCTGAGCAACTAGCGGAAGAAAATCGGTTAAAAAAGGCTCAGGATACGGTTAAGGCGCAGGAGCCTCTTATCGAGACAGCTAGCTTACCTGTTAAAATAGAAAGACCTGAAGAAAACAAAGATACTATTACGCAAATAAAGAACCCTTTTGTTGATATCGTTAAAAAAGACGAAGGCAAAGATGCTACTATTGAAGTTAGCCTTCAGGAAAACAAAGACACTACCCGACAATTGAAGAACCCATTTATTGCGGATGTTAAAAAAGAAGAAAGTATTGATTCTAAAAAGGAACAGCAGCTTCAAGAAAGGAAGGACTCGATACTCACTGCGAAGAACACAATTGTGATTTCTGAAAAAAAGGTCGAAAGTGTTAATTCAACTAATTTCCCCCGTTATTTATTAGAAAGTCTTTTAAATGAAGAAAACGATACTTCAGACAGTGAAGGGGCTCTTCAAGTAAAAAAAGATAGCATTATCCCAATAGAGAACAAAGCCATTGCAAATGATAGAGATGACAAAAGTATTGATACTGCTGATAAAGAGAAGATCAAGGAACAAAAAGAGACTGTTCAGCAATCAAAAAACACAGATGAGGTTGTTTTAAAAAAGGAAGACAATCAAGTTGTTGTCCCAGAGCTTGTCGTCCAAGGAAAAAATGACACAATTCTACAAACTAAAAATGCGATTTCTCAATCGAAAGACTTGGTACCTCAATTGAAAGACACGGTTCCTCCAACGAAAATAACAGACATCACAGTTGGCAAAAAAGATGAAAAACTTAATCCTGTTAAAGAAGAAATTCTTGTATCAACTATTAAAAAAGATTCGAGTTTAATAATTGTAGCTGATAATTCTAGTCTTACAATTGAATCGCTTAAGTTAGAAATTAAAAATATTGGAACATCGTTAAATTCCTCTTTCCCGGATTATTCTCCTCTTATTACGGCAGATGGTTATACAATGATATTCACTTCACGCCGGCCGCTGAACCAAAAAGAGTTGCTGAAAGGCAAGGCCGGAAATGAAAATATTTACTCAAGCCATTATGATCCTTATACCAGAAAGTGGTCTGTTTCAAAGATGTTGGATCCTTCCATTAATGTTCCGGATATGGATAATGCTGCCGTTGCACTGTCAAATGACGGGCAAAGGATGCTTATATACCGCAATGGCGGGGATTCAAAAAAAGTTAGCGGAGATATTTATGAGGCATTGTTAAATGGGGACGAATGGTCGGTACCTGTGAAATTACCTGCTCCCATTAATAGTGTTAATAATGAAACTTCTGCCAGTTTCTCGCCGGATGGAAGAACGATTTATTTTGTAAGTGATAGAAAAGGCGGATTGGGGGGCAAAGATATTTGGTATAGTACACAAGATAAGGCAGACAAATGGGGGGATGCGGTGAACCTGGGCAAATTCATAAACAGTGATAAAGATGAAGAAGGTGTATTTATGCATCCTAATGGCAAAACGCTTTTCTTCAGTTCGAAAGGGCGTAATTCTTTTGGAGGCTTCGATATTTTTACGTCGGTGGCGGGTGATTCATCCAATACCTGGTCGATACCGAAAAACCTTGGTTTATCAATTAATACTACGGATGATGACCTGGGTTTTGTTATGGCTGCCAATGGAAAAGTGGCCTATTATTCTTCATTTAAAGCAGGTGAATCAGGAGGAAGCGAGATTTACAGCATTTCATTATTGGATGAGTTGATTCTTACCAACACCTTATTGATAAAAGGAGTTGTAGTAAATGAAAATGGCCGTTTTTTGAAATCTAAAATCACGGTAACAGACAAGTCAACAGCCGAAAAAGTAGGAACATTCACTTCAAATAGTGCTATTGGAAAATACCAGATTTCTCTTCCAAAAAGCAAAAATTATGATGTAAAATTTTCGGCAAAGGGTTATACCTCCTTCAAACTTGCTGTTGAGCATGAGGATCCATTTGAATATAATGAATTGTCAAAAGTGATCCTTCTTGAATCAAAAACTGCTAATATTTCAGGAAGAATACTCGATGGGAGTGGAATTCCTTTGATGAGTGCCCAGATGGAAGTAATTGATATTTCGACCAAACAACCGGTTGGGAAATATAGTAATAACCCCGAAGGGTATGCCTTGGCTGCTGTGCCATCCGGAAAAACTTTTGGTGTTGTTTTCAGTAAACCCGGTTACCTTTTTCAATCTGCTGATGTAGTAATTCCGAATGCTATCGGGTATGAAAAAAATATCAAAAACATTTTATTACCGAAAGTTGAAGAAGGAGAAAAAATCGTCCTCAATAATATTTCTTTTGAACCTGACAAGGTAACGCTTAAACCGAAATTCTTTTCGGATTTAAATCTGGTAGTAAAACTGATGAATGATATGGCAACCCTGGAGGTTGAAATATCCGATAATATGGAAAATTCCACGTCTGTAAAGTACGACCAGAAACTTTCGACTGCTAGAGCAAAGGCTGTAACGGAGTATATCATCAGTAATGGCATTGATAAAAACCGTTTAAAATTTGCCAGCCGGAAATTAAAAGAGTCTGAAAAGGTGAATAATGCTGAGCAGGAAAGCAATAGGATAGAACTTAAAGTACTTAAAGTAGATGTAAAAGCGGAGGTTTTAGCTCAATCATTAAGAGCTCCTGAAACTTTCGATTCTGATGAAGAGCTTGATGAAAATGCGGATACTGAAAAGAATGGTGATGGAGAAATAAATTTCTCGGATGACGATACTGATTATTCCAAAGAAGAATACGGAGAGGAAACTACAGATACGCTGGGTACAGTTACAGATTCTACAAGTGAGGAATATACTGAAGAACCAACAGACACAACTGTTGTAGAAGAAGCAGCTGAAGAAAATGTGGGTTTGTCAAAAGATTCACTCAAAATGGAAATTAAAAATTTAGGGTCATATTTAAATTCTATATTTCCGGATTATGCACCACTTATCTATGCCGATGGGAACACGATGATATTCACTTCCAACAGACTTTTGACTGACAAAAAGCCCCCTTTACCACCTCAGAAAAAGAAGGGAAAGCTGGAGAATAAGGGAGGGAATGCAAATATATATATTACTTATTATGACGTTAAAAATAATAAATGGTCAAAACCGAGGATGCTTGGACCAACAATTAATTTACCGAATATTAACAATTCAGCGATCGCACTGTCAAATGATGGGCAAAAGATGCTCCTGTGCCGCAGTGAACAGAAGGGAAATGGCGATATCTTTGAGTCTGCCCTAAATGGAGAAGAGTGGTCGCATCCTTTGAGAATGTCTACATCCATCAACAGTGAGGATAATGAAACATCGGCAAGTATATCAGCCGATGGAAAAACAATTTATTTTGTAAGTGATCGTAAGCTCGGATTTGGAGGAAAAGATATCTGGTACAGTACACAGGAAAAATCAGGTATTTGGGGACAGGCAGTAAATATAGGAGAATCCATCAACACTGATAAAGATGAGGAAAGTGTTTATATTCACCCGAATGGTAACACGCTTTTCTTCAGTTCAACGGGGCATAATTCTTTAGGTGGTTACGATATTTTTATGTCTGTTTTTGACACTACTATCGGTATGTGGGGAACAGCAGAAGGGCTTGGATATTCCATCAACACTCCCGACAATGATATGTATTTTGTGATGGCCGCCAACGGGAAAAAAGGATATTATGCTTCCTCAAAACCAAATGGATTTGGAGAAAATGATATTTACAGTATAGATTTGGATGATGCAATTATTAAAAATAATATTACAGTGATAGAGGGATTTGTTACAGATGAGGAGGGTGAAGGAATAAGATCAAAAATTGAAATAATTGACAAATCCAGTGATGAAGCAATAGGTGTATTTTACTCCAACAGAATTACAGGAAAATATCTTGTTTCGATCCCGACAGGAAAAAAGTACGATATAACAGTTACTGCTGATGGGCATACCGCTTACGTTATTTCCATTGATGTTTCAGACAAAACGGATTATACCCAAATAACAAAAAATATTGTCCTGGAAAAGAAAAACGCCTTTATCTCCAACCGAATATTTGACGAAAACGGGAAACCTGTAAGTGTGCAGATAGAAGCAATTGATAATGCTACCTTACAATTGATTGAAGAGTCGGAGAGTGATAACGAAGGATATTCTAAAATTTCTGTTCCTTCCGGTAAAAAGTTAACTGTTTATTTTAGTAAAAAGGGATGTTTGTTTCAGTCGTTTAATTTAGCAATTCCTAAATCTACCGGTTATGAATCAAAAGACCTGCCTAATATTACACTTCAAAAAGTAGATGTTGGTAAGAAAACAGTTCTAAATAATGTTTCTTTTGATTTCAACCAAACAATTCCCCGTCAGGAGTCCTTTTTGGACATTGATAGAATAGTTACCCTGATGAACGAAATGGTTTCACTTCGAATTGAAATATCGGGACATACCGATAATACCGGTTCAGAAAAGGAGAATAAAAAGCTCTCGAAAGAAAGGGCTGAAGCATTGGTGGAACGACTGATTAGTAAGGGATGTGATAAAAAACGAATTAAATCAGCCGGATATGGATCGACAGAACCAATTGCGAAAAATGATACTGAAGAAGGCCGCAAGGCGAACAACAGAATGGAACTCAAAGTTCTGAAAGTAGATTTTAAAGTAGAACAGGAAGCTGCGGAGAAAAGAGCAAAGACAGCACTAACAATTAAGCCTAATGAAACGCTTAATTTTATTGATGAGAAAAAGCCTCAGGAAAATAAAGACAGTCTTATCCAAAAGGATAGTGCGGTTGTAACCACTTTAAAAAAGGATGAACGTGTTAATGATACTACTAAAAATAAACCGCAGGAAACTATAGATACTGTTTTGCAAACCAAGAAGGCTGCTATAACCCCTGTAATAAAGGATGAAAGTAAAGATGTTATTGTTAATGAGAAGCTACAGGAAAATAAAGAAAATAATGTACCAATAGCGGACACGGTTTTAAAAAAGGAAGACCTTGTGGTTCCCCCTGTTAAAAAGGACGAAAGTAAGGATGTTATTAGTGAAGAAAAACTTCAGGAAAATAAAGAAAGCAATGTTCCAAAAGAGGACACGGTTATAAAAAAGGAAGACATTATCGTAAATCCTGTTAAAACGGATGAAAGTAAGGATGTTATTGTTGAAGAAAAGCTACAGGAAAACAAAGGAAATAATATACCCAAAGCGGACACCGTTTTTAAAAAGGAAGAAATTAGCGTAACTCCGGTTAAAAAGGATGAAAGTAAGGATGTTATTGTTGAAGAAAAGCTACAGGAAAACAAAGAAATCAATATTCCCAAAGCGGACACCATTTTAAAAAGGGAAGACGTTATTGTAAATCCTGTTAAAACCGATGAAATTGCGGATTCTAGCAGGGCGCACAATCCAGAAAAGAAGGTGCCGTCTACAACCAGTAAAGTCCCTGAGCCGCTTAAAAAATTCGATGCCGATTTTAACGGAAGTATTTCCTATGATGAAATTATAAAAGTAATTGATGCCTTTTTTGATGACTCCTCAAACATAAAAATGGAAGAAATCAATGCATTGATTGATTTCTTCTTCGAAGATTAAATTACGTTTTGATGAAGAATGCCAGGTAAATTATGGTTGTTAAGGAAATTTGTATAATAGTTTAGAAACAGCCTGTTTTTAGTTCAAAGCCTGAATTATCAACACTATGATTCTTCTCTTTTTTGGGGAATAATACAGGGCTACCGCATCAGAATTTTAGTAGCTTATCTAAATATTGATTGTCCCAT
>JAVHPR010000199.1:0-3518 GCA_036170695.1 Bacteroidia bacterium | reverse complement strand
GGTAAGGAAATAAGCAGAAAATTACAAGGAAGCACAGTATTTAATGATTTTATATCCTTGTTTGGTATTTTTTTATTGGCTAAATATTTTTCCGACAGACTAACCAGGATAGATAATGATCAGGAATAATTATGCTTTACGACGAATTTAACCCAATTCTGGATGACCGGCTTAAATCCGGCACATAAACATTTCCACTTTGCCTCTGGATTATGGTTTTAACATTGTTCACGATGCGGAGCATAATAAAACAAAGACGCTCACGAGGAGCGTCTTTGTCTATGCTATTTAAAAGTTATTAGGAGAGATGTTTGGAAATAAGTTTTGCCATTTCAAACATATTAACAACTGCTTTCCCGCCAAATACTTTTTTTAAACTTTCGTCAGCATTGATATTGCGTTTGTTCTTTGGGTCCTGAAGGTTATGTGCTTTGATATATACCCAAAGCTTTTTGACAACCTCTGATCTGGGTATTGGACCTTTGCCAACTATTACCGCTAGCTCCGCACTGATATTCATCGGCTTCATAAACGCAGAATTGCTTTTTTGTTCCATAGAATTGTTTATTAATTTATTCGAATGAGACCTTTAATATTAACAACCTCTTACTATAAAGGATTATACTATAAATAATAGTAGAAAGCAACTCTCTAACCCACATTATAAAGATCTTGAGATAGTCCTTCGACTTTGCTCAGGATAAATGAGTAGTCCTTCGATTTAACTCAGGATAAATCCTTCAGCAGGTTCAGGATAAACGGAGTGGGGTAGCTAATTTAAGGGAGAGCAAAGTTTTAATGGCTTATTTTGAAGCCAAGCCAAATGCCGATCATTCCTCCTATTGCCGTAAAGATAATAGATGAAAACGAGAACAAGCTTCCTCCCCACAAAACTGGTATAAAACTACCGATGGTGGATCCCGTTATCATTCCCATCCAAATAATAGATTTCGAGCCCATTTTAATATTATATTATATGTATGATTATTAACAATAACAAAATAATGTATAATTAAAGCATATAGCTATATGGAATCAACAATTCAAAAACAATGTCCGAAATGCAAATTAGAAGTTTCTGAAACGGCTTATTTTTGCTCTAATTGCGGATATTCTTTGAAATCCAGACCAGTAAATACTTCTGTTTTAAAACAAATTCTTGTCTATTTTGTGAGCTTTTTTCTCGCACCCTTTGGTTTGGGATATGCTTTTAAATATTTGAAGCAATCGGATAAAAAATCTAAAATGATAGGAATTATTTCTTTAATTTTAACATTTTTTGGCATAATAGCGGTCATTTTTATAGCAAAAAAATACATTGAACAAGAATACAGCCAACTTAATTTAATTCAATAACGGCGGATTATAACTAATTTAAGTAAGGGGGAACACAGCAGAGAGCTAATTAATCATATGATCGATTTTAAAAAATTCTTTACTAGTTTAAGGATTGCGATTTCAGGTCTTAAAATCACGTTCAAAAAAGAACAGAGTTTTCGAATTCAGGTTTTTATGGGGTTGATAGTTATCCTTCTGATGTTTGTTCTCAAGTTGAATCCCTTAGAAAAATCCGTTTTAATTATAGTTATTGCAATGGTTTTAAGCCTTGAGCTAATTAATTCTCAGATTGAAAGATTTTTAGATGTGATTCAGCCCAGTTATCAGCCAGAGGTAAAATTAATTAAAGATATTTCTGCCGCCGCCGTTTTAATTGCTGCTCTTGGAGCGATTGTAGTGGGGGTTGTAATCTTGCTCCCTCATTTACCTGACTTGTTTAGGTAAGAGCTTTTCATCTAAATATGATTTTCTGATAGTTTTTCCCTAATAAAACAACAAACAACAAAAACAGCTTCGCCGAGGCTGTTTTTTGTTTACCGCAAATTTTGCTATAATAAAAAGACGAGCAAAATTTATAGTTGTTGTGTTTTGTAATTATACTCAGGATATATCTTAATATTTATGCCCGAATATAATCAGAAAAAAATATCAGTCGTTGGCATTATTTTTTATTTTCTATTGCTTCTTTTGGCGGTTTTTGCTTTTTCTCATTTTGCGGAACTGGAAAGAATTTTTGCTCTTTTTAAACAAATCAAACCTTTTTGGTTTATTTTAGCCCTGATTGCCCAAGTTTTTACTTATTTTTTTACTGCCAATATTTATTACAACATTCTAGCGCTTTACAATTACAAATTTGCCGTTACCCGCTCCGGTCTTTTTAAAGTTTCCATTATTACTCTTTTTCTGAATCAGGTTATTCCCAGCGCTGGTTTGAGCGGAGGCGGTTATTTAATGCATTTCCTGCAAAAGAAGAAGTTGCTGCCTCGTGATAGTTTTTCGGTGGTTATTTTGGGAACATTTTGTTATTATTTTTGCAGCCTTTTGGTTTTATTGTTCAGTATTTTTTATATATTCGCCACTATCAAGGGGGACTTGAACAAATTATTAGTGGCCGTGATGGTTTTGGGCATCTTTTTGTTGGTTTTCTTGAATGTGATGGTTTTGTTTTTTGGCAGCAAAAAGGCGACCATTTACATTAGCGGCAAAATCGAAAAGCATAAGTGGCTGAAAGTTATCTTTAATAAAATTCAATTAAAATTTCCCGGCAAGGAGATTTTAGCCGATGATTGGGAAAACCCCTGGGAAATTGTTAAAAATAAATTTCATTATTTGTGGCGACCTTTATTTTGGCAATTCATGGAATTTTTGGTTGATGCCACCACCATTTTTTTGTTATTTTACGGTTTTAATTTCCGGCCGAAGTTTTTGATTATTGTGGCTGGTTTAATTTTAACTAAAATTGTGGCTATGGTAGCTATTTCTCCCGGCGCCCTGATCGTTTTTGAAGGAGCAATGGTTTTGTTTTATAATGCTTTTGGCATTCCCCTCAATTTGGCGGTGATAGTAACCTTAATGTTCCGAGCTCTATCCTTTTGGTTGCCCATGCCCCTTGGTCTTTTTCTCTACAGGCATTTAGACAATTTTAACTCTAAAGAAAAGGAAGAATAGCGGGGTTTTTAACGGTGCCGCCAAGAACTTAGGGCGGTGTTGGTTATTATAGGCAAATAGCATCTTTTAGGCTATAATTAATACGTTCATGGTTAACATCCTTTCACCGATTAATATTTTTAAACGAGAATCGAAACTGCGGCTCCTTTTTGTTGCCTCCGAGGCGGCGCCTTTTATCAAGGTCGGCGGATTGGGCGAAGTAATGCGTTCTTTGCCTGGGGCTCTTCGGGCATTAGGTCACGACGCTCGCGTTCTTCTTCCTAAATATGCCACAATTGACCTTGAAAAGTATCCCTTACATTTAGAACTTGAAAATTTGCGACCGGCGTCTTCCGAGGAAGAAGATCCGCACGGCCTTTTTGTTTCTAATGTTTTAAGGTATGACAATGATTCTGGCGAAACCACCGCGTACTTTCTTGAAAATCTGGAGTATTACGAAAAACGGGCAAACGTTTATGGTTACGCCGATGACGCAATAAGATGGGCGCTTCTTTCGAGAGCGACTCCTGAAT
>JAVHPR010000198.1:0-3529 GCA_036170695.1 Bacteroidia bacterium | reverse complement strand
CACCTTGAATGCTATTTAATGTGCCTACGGTTACAAACTCTCTGGCTGGGTTTGGAAACACATTTAACTTTACACTTTCTACTTTTAACTTTCTACTTTCAACTTGTGTAGTTGTGTCGCAGTTCTGCGGAGAGCCATCGCAGCCCATGCTGTCTGTTTTTACAACCCACATTTGCTGGGCTGGGGTTTCACTGTCTTTTGTGGCTGTGCCGCTCAGTATAAAACCGCCATCGGGGGTTTGGTTTAAGGTATATATATTAAGCATATTAATGGTAGAATCGTTGTTAAAAGGATAATACGTATGACGCCATATTTCATTGCCCTGTGCATTTAGTTTTATAAGCCCCCAACCGGGTTTGTTATAAAAATTACCCGGTATCTGGCTTGAGTCTAACTTAAAAAAGAAGGCAACCAAATCTCCATTATTTAGTTCCAATACTTTTCTAATGCCAGTAGAGTATGTTCCAATTTGATATTGCCTATCTAATACCACATTGAAATTTTTATCCATTTTAACAATACGGCCGTTCCCTACCTGAGCATTATTATTTGTTAAATGTGTAACATAACCACCAGAAAACAGATAACCTGAATCTTTTGTTAATGAAAAAGCTCCGGGTGTGGCATCGTCAAAATTTGGATTACCAAAGAGCCATTCGTCTTTTTTAAAACCAGAACTGTCAACATGCAAAATATCCCAATCGCCGGAATAATTGTAATTATAATAACTATATCCACCACCCAAAAGAAAACCACCATCGAAAGTATTGCAAATATTGTATCCTTCTTTTATATAATGATATGCCTCGCTGTAGCAACTACGCGAAAGCAGGTTGCCGCTTGTGTCGGTTTTTATCAGCAACATCCCTGTGGTAAGTGATGCAACTTTTTTGGTGCCTACAACATAAAAATTACCATCCCTGCCCTGAATGGAAGATAAACCTGCTACGTAATCCGAGGTATCAATATAAGATTTTGCCCATAATGTATCAAGGTTTTCATTGAAACGAGTTAATAAGACTGATTTATGGTTATTCTGCCGATTGATTCTTGTTGAACCTAAAATATACCCCCCTGAATTTACCGGTGAAAGCGATTCATTATTCCCTGAATACCAATCATGCAGCGTGTCGCCAAAGTTTTTGCCTTCAATTTCGTTTCCCAGAGAATCGAGTTTTAATACAATAATATTTATCGGCGAACTGCCATCGTTAACCAAAAACCCTCCGCCTACGGCATAGTATTGATTCCCCTGAACAGCCATACTCAAAGACTGTGAAAAAAAATAAGGATGGTACATGCGGTTAAAACGGATGGATTGGGAAAAGCCCGAGAAGTGGAGAAATATTAAAATAAGTGGAATAAAATATTTCATAAAGATAATTAAAAGAAAAGAAAGAACCCCAAATTGCCCCAACCCTAAAGGGAGTTGGGGTTCTTTCTTTAAAGGGTTAATGAATTATAGTTACTTTTTTATTAAGTGTTTTGCTACCCAAAGATATAAAATAATTACCGGAAGGCAAATCTTTTACGTCGAGAGTTACTGTACCCATGTTTTTATTTACAGTAAGCGTTTGCATTAATTTGCCGTCAATAGTAAATAAATCAATAGTGTGTTTTTCGTTTTTAAGGTCGGCAAACCGGTATTCTACAAATAGTTTCTCTTTTGAAGGATTAGGATAAACATTAAAATACGATAACTCCTTTTGATTTTCCGCAACAGAAACAGTCGTGTCTGTACCTACAAAAACATCATCAATGTAATAATAAGCACCAGGATACCAATGAGCCTGACTTACAAACACAGTATCAGCGATAGTATCAGGGTTAAAATTACCAATTGTAATGTATTTTTCACCGCCATGTGCAGTAAAATAACCTGAGATTTTACTCCACCCATTTTTAGTTGTAACTTGTTCAATAGTTGAGCTTATTATTTGAGGGGTCAAAGGTAGTGTATTGTAGGTACTAACAAATATTGAAGAATCAGAAAGGAACGCCCCCATGTGTGTTGTTGCTAAGGATAGACTATCGGCTAAACTAATAAAAAACTCAATATAATATTTAATATTACTTTTTAAAGTATCAATTAATTGAGTTTGAATATAACCTTGACCATAATTAACTGTATTGTAAAAGCCATAGACCCCAGCATAAGCTAAACCGTTATGTGCAAATTCAAATCCACTAGCATTTGATGGGACACTAACCCAATTTGTACCACAAGAATTAAAATATTCTGAAAGGCATAATGTTGCATTTTGCCAATGATTTGCTAGACTTATTTGCCACATGTCATTTGGGCAAGAACTATGTTCCTCAAAACCTGGATTCGGCACTAAATTAGTTTGTGCAAAACATATTTTTAATGCAAAAAGAAATATTAAAAACACAAATTTTTTCATAAATAGGGTATTCATAAAAAATTAGAGCTGCAAATCGCAGCCCTAATATACAGGTTTACTTTATAATAATCAACTTATCAAAATAAAGGACTTTGCCTTTATCTGAAATCTGGTAATGGTATATGCCATCCGTTAAATTCAATTTAGCAGTAATATGGTTTTGGTCTGCAGGAAGTGTAATTTTCTTTACCACAGATCCAACGCAATTAGTTAATATTAATTGTAAGTCAGTATTTTCTGTGTTTTTATATTGAACCTGTATTTCTCCATTTGACGGGTTGGGATAAAGTTTGAAAGATATAGGTTCGTTTTGAACTACGTTTACAGAAACAGTCGTATCTAAACCAACAAACACATCATCTATATAATAGTAAGCACAACAATCCCATTTAGCATGATTAACAAACACTGTATCTGCAATAGTATCTGGATTAAAATTTCCAATGAGAATATACTTTTCACCACCGTGCGCTGTATAATAACCAGAAATCTTACTCCAACCATTTTTGTTTGTTACCTGTGCAAGTGAAGTGCTGATTATTTGTGGCGTATATGGTAATATTTGATAATTATTGATGAATATGGCAGTATCTGACAGATATGCCCCCATGTGTGTTGATGCTATTGAGAAACTATCAGCAAGGCTTATATAAAACTCAATATAATATTTATAGTCACTTTTTAAAGAATCCAATAATTGTGTTTGAATAAATGCATGCCCAAAGCTCATACTATTATAAAACCCATAAGTACCAACATAAGCTACACCACTGTGAGCAGATTCAAAACCTGCAAGATTATTAGGGACACTCCACCCATTTGTACCGCAAAAATTAAAATATTCAGCTTGATCCAATGTTGAATTATACCAATTCGATGTCAAAAATAATTGATGCTGATCTGTTGGACAACCTGTGTTTTCTTCAAAGTTCGCATTTGGAACAAGATTTTGAGTTAAACCCGAAAAAGAGATTAAAAATATGAATATAAAATATAAGAATTTCATAAAAAAAATGCCGGAACAAAGTCCGGCACTAAATTAATTATTATTTTACTATTAACTGCTTTCCACTGTTTACAACTTTACCTTCAGACATGAATTTATACATGTACAAGCCAACAGG
>JAVHPR010000197.1:0-16823 GCA_036170695.1 Bacteroidia bacterium | reverse complement strand
GGAGCTAAGATACTATTTTTTTACATGTCTAAAGCAGATAAGCAATTAAATTAAAATGCTTTGAAATTTCCTTTTTTATCCAAATGCTTTGTTCAATAAGTCATTGCGAGACTTTTTCAGTCGAAGCAATCTCATTTATCGAGGTGAGATTGCTTCGGTCGTGAAAAACTCCCTCGCAATGACGCTCCAAATGGACATTCAATTATTTTATAAATTAACTTATATAAAGCCTATTCTATACTAAAAATTTTGGTCATATCTGGCTTTATTTTTTTAAAAAAGTATTGATAAATAACTTACATTTCGTTAATATTGTAAGCTATATTTAGCTCATAGTATGTCAAATAATCCAAGCGGTACTGTATTTCTTTCTCTTTGCTCAGAGGATCCTCAATCGCAATCAGTGCGAAATGAACTTTCATCTGTTCTGCAAAGTGCCGGAATGACTGTTGTTTCAGAGCGTGAACTTTTCAAGGTGGGTAACCTCTCTTCCATATCTGAGCCGCTTTCAAGTTCCGATTGTTCCATACATATACTTTTCCCCCGCTATTTACCTATTACAGATTCCGGTGTTTCTGTGTCAAAAATTCAATTTTTGGAAGCTAAAAATCATCTTGCCCTAAATCCTGATTTCAGAATCTTTGTCTGGCAGCCTCCTTCAACACATCTAATGAATGTTGAACCTGTTCAAATGGAATTCATTAATGAGGTTAAAAATAATATTTCGAAGAGTATGGTTTATAGCAACGCCATCTCTGCCATTCAGCTTGCCGATGACATACGGTCGCTTATGGAGAAAAAAGTAACTGTATCTTTTGATTTGAAGTCAACTGATATTTTTCTTGTTTCCAATCAATTAGACGAAAATGAAGCAAATGATATAATAGATATGTTGAGTGATATCGTGCCTGTTGAAAAGTTGAATATTATTCAGGACAGTGATATTGATTATTCTGAACTATGTAAACAGCAGATATCAAAGAGCAAATTAGCCGTCATTTATTTTAAAGAATCGGCAGATTGGGCATTACCATTTGCACAGCAGGTATGGAAAAAAATTGGTGGAGCAACCTCTCATACTCCAATTCTATTAATTGGAGATGTGGATCCCAATAGTAATGTAGGGAAAAAATTTTCCGCACCCAAGGTTATTTCTCTGATTGTGGCAGGGGAACTTATCCCATTAGAGATAAAAGTACAATATGATAAAGTAACTTTAACTTCTGCTTGATTAATACAAAAATGCAGGAAGAAAAAATTTGTCCATATCCGGGTCTTCGCCCCTTTAACGAAGAAGAATCCATCTTTTTCCGTGGCAGGGAGGAGCATATCGAAAAAATTATTTCTCAACTTGAAGAGAAAAAATTTGTGATGCTTACCGGTGCTTCCGGTGATGGGAAATCCTCTATCGTTTATGCAGGTGTGATACCTAACGCCCGCGCAGGTTTTTTTAAAGCGAAATTTAACAACTGGCTGATTGCCGATTTCCGCCCTGAGCGATCACCATTGAAAAATTTGGCAATTGCAATCGCTGAAAAACTAGGCTATACCGATTTAGAGTACGTTGAAAAAGAATTAAGTTTTGGATTTTCCTCTCTGGTTAATTTATTCAAAAAATCTCCGTTTTATTTAGACAATAATAGTGAAATCTGGCAAGAAGCAACAGAACCGGAACGAAAAAAATTAAAACGAAAAGCAGCAAATCTTTTTATTCTTGTCGATCAATTTGAAGAATTTTTTACTAATTCTGAGAATTATAATAACGGGAAAACGTCTGTTAATTCGCAGGCTGTAGTAAATCTTTTGCTTGAAACGGCTAAAATAGCTCTTGCAGAAAATCTGCCGATATACATCATTTGTACCATGCGTTCGGATTATGTCGGACAATGTGCGGTATTCCGCGGGTTGCCTGAATATATTGGCTTTAGTCAGTTTTTTGTTCCCCGCTTAAAAAGGAAAGAAGTTCACCAGGTGATTGAAGAGCCCGCAATATTAAGCGGGAACAGCATTTCAAACCGGCTTATTGAAACATTAATAAACGAATGTGACGGACTTGACCAACTTCCAATTTTACAACATGCCCTCAATTGTATCTGGAAATCACACATGGAGGATGGAGCTGCTGAAATGGATCTTATCCATTATGCCAAATTAGGCGGTATTGATGGGAATCTGCTCCCTGAGGATCAAAAAATTCAATTTCATCAATGGTATGATAAACAACCTGTTTATAAACAAAAGTTTTTGGAAGGCGCTTCTTTGGCCAATGTGCTCAACGCCCACGCCCGTGAGCTTTTTGAATCTTCTGTTGATTATTGCCGCAAACATGCCGGAAATGATATTTCCAGAGAAGATGCCCATAGGATTTTAAGAAAAATTTTCACCTGTCTCACTAAAATAAACGACAGTCGCGCTGTACGAAACCGTGCAACTTTACTGGAAATCAAACAAATTTTAGGAGGGGAAATTGACAATAAATTGATTGAAGGGCTGGTAAATATTTTCAGAGAACCGGGAAACAATCTGGTCAAACCATATATTTTATCGCCATCATCAACTCCAATAATTACAGGCCTTACCTCGACACTTGCTCGTATAGAACTGACAAATTCTAACTGGAATAAAGAGGAGAATGAACCCGGAGAAGAATTTTTAAAAGATGATGATATCCTGGATATTACGCATGAATCATTAATCAGAAACTGGACTGAACTTACCGAATGGACAAAACAGGATCATGAAAATGTTTCGGTAATTAATGACCTAAAAAAACAAGTTGAACGGTGGGAACAACAAGCGCGTTCGAAAGACTATTTACTTACAATTGGTTCCCTGAGTTATTTCAAGAACTGGTACGAAACATTAAATCCCAACCCGTATTTAATTGCCAAATACGATTCTTCTAATTTGTCTCCTGAACAAAAATTTGTAGAGGCAGAACAATTTATCAAACCAGCAAGTGATTATATTAAAATAAGTGAATCTGTTATTAAACGCAAACGCAAAGCAATTATGGTAATTGCTTCTGTAATAGCTTTTGTATTAATTGGATTTTCAACCTGGGCGGTCAGGGAAAGAAATAAAGCACTAAATCAGCAGGAAATAGCTAATCTGAAAACAGAGGAGGCTACAAAATCGGCGCGTAACGCAAAAAATGCTAAAAACGCTGCTGATGTTGCAAAAGAGGATGCTCAAATGAAGCAAAAATTTGCTTTTAAAGCGAAAAATGAAGCAGATTTATCAAAGCAGGAAGCCGTTTCAGCAAAAACAAAAGCAGAAAAAGCCACCATGGAAGCGCGTCAAAATCTGATACAGGCAACCCAAAATGCGGAATTAGCAAAAACTGAAAAAGACCGTGCCACTGCGGCACTTACCGAATCTGAAAAAGCAAAACAGGAAGCGATTAGCTCAAAAATCATAGCTGAAAAAGCCGAAAAAGAAGCGTCACGAATCAGTAATTTGTCCATGGCACAAAGCGTTGCTTTAAAATCTTCATTATTTTCCTCCGATCCACAACTACAGGGCTTATTAGCCTATCAGTCCTACAAGCTTACATTAGAAAACAAAGGGGAAGTGCAAGATCCCACTATTTACAAGGCAATTAGGAATTCTTATTTTAATTTAAACAAAGGCGCTGCTGTTTCTAATATGCAGGCAACTTTAGAACAACGTACTTTGATGCTGCAGGATTCCAGCACCTTGCTTTCGGCAGATAAAGGAGGTAATATTTACAAATGGGACATCAAATCAGAGAAAAAACTGGAACAAGGTAAGTTAGCCTATTCCAGCGCATTTGAAATAGTAACATTTACAGATTGGAAAAACATAATTATGAGCGGTCATGAGAATGGGACTGTTTGTATTTGGGATATCAGCACCATTACAAAACCAGTATTGGTAAAAGAATTAAAAAAGAGCCATAATGGTCCTTTACGTGTTATTGCATGTAATGAATTGAACGCACTATTTGCAACATCAGGTAAGGATAGTTGCATAATGGTGTGGAAATATTCAAAGTCGGGAATGGAATTAATAAAAAAAATAAAAACAAATTCCTCCATACAGGATTTAGTTATTTTGCCTGATGGGAAAGAACTTGCAGCCGCCCTGGAAAATGGTGATTTAATTGATATTGATATTGCCTCCGAAAAAATAAGCCCGATTTCTAAATTAAAAAACGCCATGCCATGGAGTATGAAACTAAATGAAGCGAAAACTATTTTAGCTGTAGGTTATACTGATGGGAAAATAAGACTTTTTGATACTGGTAAAATAATGGGTGCAGGAAATTTAATTTTTACATTTTCAGATGACATTACTACAGTTGAAAAAATGTCATTCAATAGATCCGGGGATATGCTTGCTGCTGCTTTTGCCGATAAGTCGATAAAAAATTTTAATTTAGCAAAAAAAACACAAAAACCAGTAGCTGTAAAAGATATAAAATCGAAAACCCGTTATCTCTTGTTTGATAATGATAACAAGTTATTTGGATGTGGAGCGGATCATGTTATCAGAAAAGTTGAAACGTCAACGGAAAAATTAGCCTCCACTTTTTGCGAACTTCTAAAAAGGGATTTATCTCCGGATGAATGGAGTCAAATAATTAGTGAAACAATTCCATATGAAAAAACCTGTTTAAGTAAATAATGAGTAAGTGGATTTACATAGCGTTATTAATTATTTTCTGCCAAAATCTGACAGCACAAAACAATTGTGCCAACCTGATTGAAGAAGCAACAGAGCTATATAATGGAGGGAATTATGATGAATGTATTCATAGGATTGAAAATGGATTAAAGACCTGTTCCTTATCGAAAAGGCAAAAGGAAAATGCATATATTCTACTTGTTAACTCTAACATTGAAAAAGACAGTTTAGGAGGGATAGATAAAAACTTCAGGCTTTTGTTAAAGAACAACCCTGCCTTTAAAATAAGCGAGTATAATGGTATTGATGATTTTAAAAAATATTATAAAAATTATTACGTGTATCCAAAATTTTCTATCGGCCTTCGGCCACATTATAGCATTCCCGAAATTAGTATCGATAAAATCTATAAGATACAACAGAATATTGAAAATCAAAATGCTTATACAACATCACCTTATTTTAACGCTAATTTAATTTTTGACTACCGCCCTTTGGAAAGGATTGCTTTCTTTGCTGATGCCGGTTTTTTTGCACTAAATTATAGCAGAACAATAAAGAATAGTACATGGCAAATGATTAGCAATGAAAAAACAAGCTACTTTAAATTAGATGTTGGAAATAAATTCTTTTTTAAACCGCAGAATAAAGTTAGTTTTTACTTCATGGGGGGGTTCAGTACGCAGTATCTGCTTAAAAGTGAATTATCGGTGGGTGATACCGTTGCAGAAATAATTGATCTATATAATAGTAGTTTCGATAAGCCAAAGGATCCATATGGTCCGGAAATTTTTGATATTAAATCCCAAAGAAATCCTCGTGTCTATTCCCTGCTTTTGGGTTCTGGCGCAATATACAGGATTGGGTATTGGGGCATCGGCCTGGATATCAGATTTTATTATTCATTAAATACCATTAACAAAAAAAGTGAACGGTTTTCGGCTATTCCAAGGCTGGAAGGATTGATGCAAAAGTATTCCTATATCGACAATGATGTTAGAATGTCAAAAACCGATTTTTCTATTGTTTTAACTTATTCCTTATATAAAGTTAAAAGCAATAAAGTAATAAAGTAATTGGTCATTAAGGACTAGTGTTGAGTTAATTATAAAAAGACGTAATGTCATGTCGAGTTTTGACGAGACATCTTTTTTTAATGAAAAAGATTCCTCCACAAGGTCGGAATGACATACAATACGTCAAAGTAAATTTAACTTAACACTAGAATATTTAATTAATTATACGGATGCGATTTTTAAATTCAAAACTTATTTTCTATACCCTTACCATACTGGTGGTTGGAGGACTTATCTCATGCAAAAAAAATAAGATAGTGGCTATTAAAGCTATTTCTGGGGCAGCAGCTGTATGTTACGGCGAATCTTCTGTAGCTTATACTGTACCCGAAAATCCAGAAGCGGATCATTATTTATGGAAAATCCCCGAACAGGCGGAAATAGTTTCAGGCCAAGGAACAAATTCAATTGTAGTAAATTTCGGGAGAAAATCTGGTAGTGTGTGTGTTAGTCTTTTTAGTAAAGGTGAAGAGATAAGCTTAGACACCTGCCTTGAAGTGAAGTTCGATCGCTCTAATCAATGGTGCAGGGAACTTGATTTTACAGGAGGATTTAGAGGATCCGCGGTTGGTTTCTCCATAGGCAATAAAGGATATATAGTAACAGGAGTTGATCCATCTAATTCTATTCCCCAATACAAATTAGATTTTTGGGAATTTGATCCCGAATTAAAAACCTGGACAGAAAAAGCTCCTTTTCCAGGAGCAGCAAGGTCATATGCTGTGGGTTTTGGAATTGGAACAAAGGGATACATAGGTACTGGCACAAATGAAATGACTGGAGCTTCTTATAACGATTTTTGGGAATATGATCCGGCAACAGATAATTGGACTAAAAAAGCTGATTGTAGTTTTCCCGCTCGAAAGCATGCATTTGGTTTTTCGATTGGGAATAAAGGATATATTGGATCAGGTGGCAATTCTACTTTTGCAAACGCACTTGTTGATTTTTATGAATATGATCCACTTACTGACTTATGGACACCAAAACCTTTTACTCCACCTGGACGGGGGGATGCTGTTGGATTTTCAATTGGTAATAAAGGGTATATGGGAACAGGAAAAAGTGGAAATTTTTATTTAAATGATTTTTGGGAATATAATCCTGATTCAAATACATGGAACCAAAAAGCTGATTTTCCGGGTGGAGTGCGTAACTGTGGAATAGGTTTTTCAATAAATAATATAGGGTATTTGGGAAAAGGATATAATGGAACAAATTATTTTAATGATTTGTTTGAATACAATCCGGCAAATAACAGTTGGCTGGCCATGCCGGAAACTGTTGATGAACCATGCCAGAAAGCGATTGCTTTTTCTATTGGGAATAAGGGGTATGTGGGCACCGGGTTAAAATCTGTCGGCTCAATAAAAAGCTTTTGGGTGTATGCAAAATGAAAGCCGATATTTATTCAAAAAGACATTTTGGCCTAAATTTATAAATGATAAATTAAGGTCATTTTTTAAGGAGCCATCGCACATATTTCGACAAGCTCAATATGAAGCCGCGCAGTCAGTCCGAGCTTGTCGAAGACTCTGGGCAGATAATATACATTAGAAAATAATCTAAACCAAACGACATTGAATTATAAATACATTTCTTTTAAAATGGCATACAAAAAAATAGTACTCACAGTTTTTATTTTTACCTGCGGGGTATTAAATAGTTTCGCCCAGCCTAACGGAGGTTTTGAAAGCTGGACAACCGAATTTACTTATGAAAGCCCTGATGGGTGGCAAACAGGCAATTTCCTATCGCTCCTTACTCCTCCTAACCCCCTTTCCGCTTTTAAAGTAATAGGTAGCGATACACATTCGGGATTTTACGCCATTAAGATAAAAACGATTTATGTTAATAATAATCCCTGGCCCGTTATACTTGATGATACTACAGGAGCGGCTTTTACCGGAAAATTTATTCTTTCGCCATTTTCTTATATATATGGATTCCCTTATACCGGAAGACCTGAAAAGCTTGAATTCTGGGCTAAATATTTTCCTGTTGGAAACGACACTGCTGAAGCTGCTGTTATTCTGCAGAAATGGAATGGAATAGGACATGATACTATTGCCGGAGGTAGGATAAATATTTCTTCAGTAGGCATTTATACCCATTTCCAATTGAACCTTTCCTATCTTTCAAATGCAATACCGGATACGGCGGCAATTATTTTTATGTCAAGCAAAAATCATAATTGTAGCAGGGTTAATAGCACGCTTTTCATTGACGATGTAGCATATACCGGATGGGTAGGTGTTGAAGAAAGGAAAAAATATGCTGATAAAGTAAAAGTATTCCCTAATCCGGCAAAAGGCGATCTGAATATTCAAACCCAAATTGAAGAAGCTGAAAAAATTAATATATTAAACTCTTCAGGAAGCTTACTTGCTGTTTGTAAAATAAAAAATAACAATGCAAGTGTTAATACCTCTTTATTTGCAGCAGGAGTTTATTTTTATGAGATATTAGACAAAAAAAAACAGACGCTCACTAAAGGGAGCTTTAGTGTTGTCAAATAATTAAAATAACGGAAGAAAAGGTTGTTAATTCTGTTAAAAAAAACATGAAAAAAATATTTACTCTTGCTGCATTTTTTGTTTTCGGAATCCTTCAAAGCAAAGCTCAACCCAACGGAGGTTTTGAAAACTGGACAACTGAATACACATTCGAGAGTCCTGATGGTTGGCAAACACTTAATTTTTTGTCACTTCTAATTCCTCCTAACCCTGTTTCGGCCTTTAAAGTAATTGGCAGTGATGTACACTCCGGTTTTTACGCTTTAAAGTTAAAAACGATTTGCGTAACTAATAATCCATATACATTGCTAATTGCTGATACTACAAGCGGCGTTTTTACAGGTAAAATAATTTACTCTCCCCCTTCCTATAATTATGGTTTTTCATATACAGGACGACCCGAAAAATTAGAGTTCTGGTATAAATATTCACCTGTGGGTGCTGATACAGCAGGAGCAGGAATTGCCACAACAAAATGGAATGGAACAAGTCGCGATACAATTGCAACCGGGTTAGTTAAAATTCTTTCGGCCACACAATATACCCTGGTTCAGGTTCAGCTTAACTACCAATCAAATGAGCAGCCTGATACTGCAGTTATTGCTTTCCGTTCCAGTAAAGATAGTGCCAATGCAAGAGTTGGCAGCACACTGTTTCTGGATGATGTTGCATTTACCGGCTGGGTGGGTATTGACGAACAAAATATTTTTACTGAAAAAGTAAGGGTGTTTCCTAACCCCGCAAAAGGGGAACTGAACATTCAAACACAGTTTGAGAAAGCTGAAAAAATAAGGGTAACAGACTCTTCAGGAAATCTGACGGGTAGCTATTTATTTAAAAATAAAAGTATTTGCATAAATACTTCTTTATTTACAGCGGGAATTTATTTTTATGAGATACTTGACAAAAAAGGAAATTCGCTTAGTAAAGGTAAATTTAATGTGATAAAATAACAGAATACTAATACAATGATTAATATTACTACCATTTTAATTCTACTTTTTTTCTTACTCATTTCGGCATTCTTCATTCTTATTTATTTGTTTCTTAAACGTAAGTTTGATAAGAAAGATGATATGCTTCAGGCAAAAAAATCAGCACTTGAAATATCTCACAATGAATTAAATTCGGCTCTTGTTATCCAATCAGAAGAAAAAGCAAAATTCGAGAAGGAAAAAATTAAGGTGCAGGAAAAAAATAAAAAGATATGGCAAATGAGTGAAACCGTGTACATAGAAAAAAAGAAAGTTGATGAACAGGTTGAACAATTGCAATTAGAAAAAGAAAAACTAGAGACAGAAAAGAAAAAAGTTGATGAAAAAATAAAAAAATTATGGAGTCAAAGTATTGCAATCCATAAAGAAAAAGAAAAGATAAATGAAATAAAAATTGAAATTGAAATTAAACACCGCGAAGTAATAGACAGTGTAAACTATGCAAAGCGCATCCAGGAAGCTATTTTACCTTCCTTAACTGAAATTTCGGAATGTTTTCCTGATTCCTTCGTGCTTTTTAAACCTAAGAATATTGTTAGTGGGGATTTTTACTGGTTTTCTCAAAAGAAAGGGAAAAAAATTATTGCCTCAGTAGATTGTACCGGACATGGTGTTCCTGGAGCTTTTATGAGTCTGATTGGGAATACGCTTCTGAACCAGATAGTAAATGAAAAAGGAATTACCGACCCTGCCGAAATCCTTGACCAACTCAATAAAGGTGTAAATCAATCATTACACCAAACAAAAAACGACTCTGAATCACGTGATGGAATGGATGTCGCTATCTGCTGTTTTGAATTTCCAACTTACAACTCTGAAACCACCATAGGTATTGCTCAGGACAAACTTGGAGCAGGAGTTTGGCGTATGGGTGAATTGAGATTGCAATATGCCGGTGCAAACCGTTCATTGTATATTATAAAAAATAATATCCTTGAAGAAACCAAGTCGAATAAATTCCCGATTGGAGGACTTGATTATAACAATCTCAAAAAATTTACTACTCATACTTTTCAACTGAAAAAAAATGATTCTATTTATGTTTCTACGGATGGTTTTGCTGACCAGTTTGGTGAAAATAATAAAAAACTAAAAACTACCAAGTTCAAAGAAATATTGATTTCTATAAAGGATCAAACAATGCAGGAACAAAAAATATATCTTGATTCTTTTATCGAAAACTGGCGAGGTGATCTGGAACAGACTGATGATATACTGGTAATTGGAATTAGAATATAATAGACTTTATATAAGTTAAAATGCTATGAAATTTTCTTTTTTATCTAAATGCTTTGTTCAATACGTCATTGCGAGACTTTTTCAGTCGAAGCAATCTCATTTATCGATGTGAGATTGCTTCGGTCGCGAAAAACTCCCTCGCAATGACGCTCCAAATGGACATTCAATCATTTTAATAAATTAACTTATATAAAGTCTAATGTAAATCAGTATAAAATTACAGGCACAGACTTTATTGTCCAATACCTATAATTTTATTTCATTAAGAAACATTGAAATTTACGCTATTTAGTTTTTGCAAATACAAGGATAAACTAAGCGTTAGCTGTTTCGTGAATGATAATCTTTTCAATAATATCTCCCTGGTTGATTTGGTCAATAACAGAAAGGCCTTCCACAACTTTTCCAAAACAAGTATGTGCCCTGTCCAAATGAGCGGTTTGAGCTCTACTCATCACAATGAAAAATTGTGATCCACCTGTATCGCGCCCTGCATGTGCCATTGAAAGGACTCCTTTATCATGGAATTGATTTTCTCCATTTAGCTCACATTTGATAGTATATCCGGGGCCACCGCTGCCTGTACCTTTAGGACATCCGCCTTGCAAAACGAATCCCGGAATTACCCGATGAAAAGTAAGCCCGTTATAAAAGCCTTTATTTGCAAGGTCACAAAAATTTTTTACTGTTCCCGGAGCATCTTTTTCATAAAACTCAACTTTCATTGTACCTTTTGCTGTAACTATTTCTGCAGTTCTCATTTTTTTTATGTTTTAAATTTATTCCACAAAGATATAATGAATGTCATTAGAATTGCGTTATAATTATAAATATGTAAGATTAAGAAGGCATTTAAATTTTACAAAATAATTAATATTACATTTCCCATGACAGAACTTCAAGTTCTATTCTGGGTTTGTTTAAATTTTTAATTTTTATAATAAACTCTAATACTAAACCGCTAACAAGATGACTAAAAAGTCATTCCGAATTTATTTCGGAATCCAATTCCAATAGATGCTGAAACAAGTTCAGCATGACAACGCATTGATAAACTTGTTAGCGGTTTAGTAAAACAGAGTCAAAAACCCTTTAATAGTAGACTATTTAACGATTGATGAATAATTGTAATACGACCACATAAATGGGATTTAATTAACAAACACTCAATTAACTTTTATTAACAGTTCGCCTTTATAAAAAAAATATTTTTTGTTTGCTTTTTTAAATAAAATTTACATCTTTGCACGTCTTAAATAATAGGATGAATCCTGATTTAATATATTTTATACTTTACGAACACACACGTGGTTTAATTTTCATTTAAGCAAAATAAAATGCTGTAAATAAAATCTCTGCCACATTGCAGATTACACGTGTGGCATATTTTATTTTATGAAAATAACTATTTCAACTATTTTTCTTTTCTCTTTTCTATTGAATGCTTTTGCTGGTGGTGAAGGGCTTCCTATTTTATCTTCTGATGCCAATAAAACAGAAACAGATACCGTTCCTTTTGCCATAGATGAGGAAGCAATTATGAATTACAGTGATTCATTAATTTCTTTTCCTGCCCATGATTTGTACTGTGAATGGGACACGATTCATACACACGTAGCCAAGTTTGATATTGAATCATTACAAAATAATTTCAAAGAAATTGCCTTAATAGATAAAAACAGTTGTGGATACGTACCACCTTTTTTGGGAAACATAACCTCTGATTTCGGTCCGCGCAGAAGACTTTTCCATTACGGATCAGATATTGATTTAGAAACAGGTGATGCTGTAGGCGCGGCATTTGATGGTAAGGTACGTATCGCCAGAAAAAGCAAGAGCTATGGAAATGTTATTGTACTTCGCCATAGTAATGGATTAGAAACGTATTATGCTCATTTATCAAAAATTAATGTTGAAGTCGGGCAAGAAGTATTTGCAGGGCAAATTATAGGTTTAGGAGGAAATACAGGACATTCCAGAGGAAGCCATCTACATTTTGAAATTCGTTATCTGGGACAACCAATAAATCCTACAGAAATTATTTCGTTTTCTGAACATAAATTAATTTCGGACACCCTTTGTATAACCAAACAAATGTTTAGCTATTTATGTGATGCAAAAAAAGCGGCGGGTAAAAATTATGCAAATTCAAAAGGAAAGAAAGTATATATTGTAAAAAATGGAGATACATTGATAGAAATTGCCCGAAGATACAATACTACAACAAAAGTGCTTTGTCAGAAAAACAGGTTAAAACCTACTCGTGTCTTGCGATTAGGACAAAGAATTAAACTGTAAATCAGTTCAGTTCATATTCTCTTCCTCTTAATGGTTTGGAATATATGAAACTCAGAATCCCTCTTCTTTCCAAAAATATTCTCTTGTTGAAGTATTGTAGTAGGCGATTTTTGAATTCTTTTCCACTTTCAATATCGTATCACTACATTGTGTAAACAAATCCATTTCGCATGGTATCACCCAAGCTCCGGATACATCAATAATACCTTTCTTATTTTCAATTACAACTGTACACAGTCCATTTTTAAAATTACCTACCTCCTCAAAAATAAAATCAATAGCTTTTTTCCCTGTGCGATATATAAAACCAATTTTCCCATTTTTATCCATAACTTTTGCAATACCACCATTAAACTCATTGGCAGATTTATATAAATATTGAATCTGCATTTTCATTTTCTCATCCATATAGCCCCATTTTCCTTTCCGAAGGACAGGTGCCAAACCTTCACTGAATGGTTCAATACGATCGAAATTTTTAGTGGTTACATACTTGCCTGTTTTATCAATCAATCCTTGTTTTTTATTTTTTTCTGCAATAGCTAATCCGTTTTTAAATTTTACTAACAACATCGAATTTCCATTATAGTCAAATTCAATAGGAATAAAAACAACTCCTTGCTTGTTTGCAAAACCATATTTATTTTCCTTCATAACCATAATTGCATCTTCGGAAAATTCTCCAATTAAATCATATTCACAGGGTAAAATATATCCCCCCTTCTTATCAATTATTCCATATTTTTTAAGAGACTTTACCTTGGCTAATCCATTGTTAAATTTCTCGACCCATTCAAACTGGCAATTAATTATGATGGTTCCGGCTTTATTTATAAAACCACTTTGCCCTGCTAATTCAATAATTGCAAGGTCATCGTTAAAGTCACCCGCTTTAGAATAGTTAAGTGGTATCACCACTTTCCCACCTTCATTAATATAACCATATTTTTCCTGTTTGGCAATAACAGCCATACCTTCAGAAAATTCTGATATTTCATCATATTCAATAGGTACAATCAATTTATTATTTTTGTCAATAATTCCGAATTTATTATTCTGCTGTACAATAGATAAACCTCGTTTGAAAGCTTCTACTTCATCATAAATAAACGGAATCATTATTTTATTTGATTTATTAATAAAGCCTGATTTCCCGCCCAATCCACATTCCGCAAACCCTTCCGAAAAATTTTCAACCCAGTCATAAGTACAGGGTATGATGATAAGCCCCAAACTATCCACAAAACCCCACTTCCCGTTTATACGGATTCCATACAATGATTTTTGAGATAACTTAATTTCCTGATTTACTGTTGCTGAAAACGGGTAGTCTGGAAATTCAAGCATGAACTCAACCAGGGATTCGGTTTTATAATCCGTTGTGTACGTAGTAAATAAATTACGCCATGCTTTTTCTACATTGTGATTCTTGGGATGTTTTTTTATAAAATTATGAAATTCAACAATGGAGGCCTTAGTTGTGGATAACGTATAGATTGAATTTTCAACTTCATTAAGGAATGGACTCTGCGGCTGCATTAATAAATACTTTTCATACTCTCCAAGGGTATTATTTTTTGTAGAAGATTTATATAGTGTCAGCGTGTAAAGTTCCCTGGCTTCAGGTACTTCTTTGGCTAATGGATATTTTTCCATAAACTGCTGATACTCCTGATAAGTATTTTTTTTCTTTACATCACTGAAAGCAATACTATTTCGTAAATCAATCGCCTCATAATATTGGGGAGAATTAGGATAATTTAAAATAAAAATTTCCAGTTCGGCAATACTACTGTGACTTTTATACGATTCAAAAGCTCTTTGATATATTTCATTTTTTAAAGAATCAATTGAATACTGCGTAACATTATATTTTAAATAAGTTACTTTACTTTTAGGTGTAATTGATTGGAATGCACTGTCGGATTGGATAACAAACTTATAGGCTGTATCAATGTTATAAAAAGGGTTATCATTACGAAAATAAATAATACTTAATCCGTAGGAGGCAGCAGCCGATTCATCCTCCATCAATTTTTCAAACAACCGCTTTGCTTCAAAATAATTATAACTTTTTAATGCAGAAAAGGCCTTGGTAATTGGATTCGCGAAAATTAAGCTTGTACTAAAAAGAAAGATAAATAAAATAACAATTCTTAATTTATTCATAATAACAAACATTTTTTTGCAAAATTAACAATATCAATTCATTATGTTAAATTCTTTCTTGTGTATTTTATTTCAATACCAAATACAATACTGTTTAGTTTAAATTGTTCTCTAATGTATTTCTGCAGATGATCCAAGACAAGGTAAAAGCGAATAAACGCGACAGGTATGATGGTACCGTCGAGCTAAAAGCGCTGGCCAATAAAAAACGACATTAATATCTCCAATGAATAAATTCATTGCTCCATATCAGTTGAGGAAGTATTGTGCATAAGGTTAAATAATGACCGAGCAAAAAAAATCCCACATTAATAAAAATGTGGGACAGAAAAATAAGGTAAAAAACGTCTATAAATTGCGAATTGGATTATTGCTTCGTGGTATTTGCATTCCAACTAAAACGGCAACACAACCTTTAGAATTTTCAGAAGGTTTTAATTCCACTACCAAATCTTGAGAAGAATTAGAATAAAAATTCCAGAAATCAGGATTTCCACCACCTGTTTCGCTATTATATACTTCTGTTTTGTTCTCATCAAGTACTCTAAAACTAACCTTTCCAACGGATTTGTCGGAACAAATTTGTAATTTGTAATACAAACCCTTATAGAAACTCAAATGAATTTCTGCCGGTTTGCCATTCTCAATAGTAACATTATTTACCTGCCCATTATGAGTATAAGGTGTCAATTTTACGATTCCAGCTTTAACAATTGACCTACATTGTCCAACTACTAAAGTGTTAACTGCAAAACATAAAATAAATAGTGAAATAACAATTCTTGCTTTTTTTAGTGATAATTTCATAAATATATAATTAGGTTGTTAATTTATTTCTTAATGACTCTACTTTTTCACTAATCGCCTTTAATTCTTCTTTCGATACTTCGTAAGATTTGTTATTTCCTACACTTGCCATATTTTTATCAGTAGAAGCAACTGCGTTTTCTTTGGCAGGTTTCAACGTATCATAAATTGAAGAAATATCTTTAATATCTACCAAAAGACTTGCAATCTCAGGATCCGATTCAAACTTCTCCAGCATTTTGATTAGATTTTTCAACACTTTTTTCTGACTCGCAACTAATCCAAGAACTTCAGCATTCTGAGTTTTTGTTGCCATATTGGTAATGAAATGCATTCCTTCAACCCAACCTCCGGTAGTAATCAAAATCGATGTATTGTTTCTTTGGTTTTCTTTTAAATATAAATAAGCATCAACACTAGCTTCCGAAACAATTTGCATAACCGAATCTGAATTATTTGCATTTGCTTTCAATCGCTGTGTCATTGCTTGTTGGAAATCGCCATTAATACCAAGAGCCGTAGAAAGGTCATTCGTATTTTTTAAATAAAAGTTAATATCCTGATTTTCTTTATACAACAGGCAAAAAGATAAATCAGCTGAATACGTTCCAAGATTTATGGATTTAGAAAAAGTAGAAACGTATTTTGTAATATTCTTCACCGGATTAAGTAAAGAATTGTCGAAAGTCGCACCCGACATTTTAAGTATCGTAAAGGTTTCAATTGGGGAAGGAATATTATATAATTTACTTCCCATCTCAACTTCAACAGTTGGACTTACTTTAACCGAATCCGCAGCCATTTCATTAGGAGCCTTACTTGATTCACCACAACTTGCTAAAGAAATAACAGCAGCAAATAATGAAATTATTTTAATAGTTTTCTTCATTTGGGGAAATGTATTTTAATAAGTATAAACTTATCTGATTTTTAACAAAATTAATAATATTATCGGAATAGCGATATAATTACAATTTTATTAATTTTTTCCTTGTAAAATCAAAAAAAGCAATTTGTCCCCAGGGCTACCGCATCAGAATTTTAGTAGCTTATCTAAATATTGATTGTCCCAT
>JAVHPR010000196.1:0-16922 GCA_036170695.1 Bacteroidia bacterium | reverse complement strand
GCTGTTCTTTTCTTGCTTGCTGGCAGGAATTGAAGAATTCGTACATTCTTAGAAATTCGTAATTCGTTGCAACCCTATGGAAGAAGAAATCAAAAATGCTATTGAGGTACTTCGTAAAGGAGGCACCATACTTTATCCCACTGATACTGTATGGGGAATAGGCTGTGATGCGCGTAACAAAGATGCGGTTGCTAAAGTTTTTAAAATCAAACAGCGCGCACACTATAAAAGCATGGTAGTTTTGGTTTGTGACGAAACAATGATAAACCGTTATGTCAAAGAAGTTCCCGAAGTTTCCTGGGAATTATTAGAATCAGCAGAGGAATCGCTCACAATTATTTATCCCGATGGTCGAATGCTTGCAGAAAACGTTATTGCTGCAGATGGCAGTGTTGGTATCCGGATGGTAAAAGATGAATTCTGTAATACACTTATTCATAAATTCGGAAAACCGCTTGTTGCTACATCGGCTAACGTTAGTGGAGAAAATGCACCCGCATCATTTAGCGAAATCACTTTGGATATTTTAAACAAAGTAGATTATGTCGTAAAATTTCGCCAGGAAGAAACAAATAATACCAAGCCGTCGACCATCATTAAAGTGGCATTGAACGGAGAAATTAAAATTATCAGAAAATAGGTTACTAATAACGAATTGTAACGAATTTACGAAACAGTGTTTCAAATTTAAATCTGATTTTTTCCAATTCACCACTTTTAAGAAGGCAATTTAACCTGCATAGTTTCGTAAATTTGTATAGATTCGTTTATTGGTAACCGTAAAAATTCGTAATGATTCGTTTATTAGTAACCGTAAATTTGCAAAATTCGTTATCTGTAACCTATACGTGAAAACAAAATTAACACATCCTGTATTTAAGATTATTTCGGAATGCGCAGCCGATATGAATATCCCTGCATATGTTATTGGTGGCTGGGTACGTGATTTGTTGTTAAACAGACCCTGTAAAGACATTGATATTGTAGCGATTGGCAGCGGCATTGATTTAGCAGAAAATACTGCAAAAAAATTGGGTAATAAGTACCATGTTAATGTTTATAAAAATTTTGGTACTGCACAAATTGTTTATGATGATTATGACGTAGAATTTGTTGGTGCACGTAAAGAGTCTTATCGCTCCGAAAGCCGCAAACCTATTGTAGAAAACGGGACACTTGAAGATGATCAAAACCGAAGGGATTTTACAATCAACGCACTTGCAATATCTTTAAGTACTTATAGTTATGGAGAATTGCTGGATCCTTTTGGCGGGATAAAAGACATGGAAGCCCGGATAATCCGTACTCCACTGGATCCTGACATTACCTTTTCGGATGATCCGCTGCGGATGATGCGGGCTATACGTTTTGCAACCCAACTTAACTATACTATTGAGGACAAATCACTCGAAAGTATTACCAGAAATAAAGAACGAATAAAAATTATTTCGAAAGAGCGTATCAGTGATGAATTAAATAAAATCATTCTCACCCCTACCCCATCCATTGGATTTAAATTATTGTTTGATACGGGTTTGCTCCAGCATATTTTCCCCCAAATGGCATCGTTACATGGCGTTGAAAACAGGAATGGTCAATCCCATAAAGATAATTTTTATCATACCCTTGAAGTGCTTGATAACATTTGTAAAACTACCGATGATTTATGGTTGCGCTGGGCAGCAATCTTGCACGACATTGCCAAACCGCAAACTAAACGCTTTGAAACAGGTCACGGCTGGACATTTCACGGTCACGAAGACAAAGGCTCACGGCTGGTTCCTTCTATTTTTGCTGAATTGAAACTTCCACTTAACGAAAAAATGAAATACGTACAAAAACTCGTATTACTTCATTTACGCCCTATAGTGCTTGCAAAGAGTGAAGTTACAGACAGTGCGGTTCGTAGATTATTATTTGATGCAGGAGATGATATTGATGATTTGATGAAACTTTGCGAAGCAGATATAACCTCAAAAAACGATTATAAAGTCCAGAAATATTTGAAGAATTTTGAACTCGTACGACAGAAGCTCAAAGAAATTGAAGAAAAAGATAATATCCGCAACTGGCAGCCACCTATTAGCGGTGAAGATATTATGAAAACATTTAATATTCATGCAGGAAGAAATGTAGGCATCATCAAAAATGCTATTCGCGAAGCTATTTTGGATGGTATAATTAAAAATGACTACGAACAAGCATACAAATTTATGATCGGAGAAGGTGAAAAATTAGGACTAAAAAGTAATTGAAAAATGACAATTGAAAATGATAATTAATTTTCTGTTTTCAAATTGAATTCCTTATTTTTGTTACCCTATAAATTTAAAAATTTCAAAAACATGGCCGTATATCGCTTTAGAGTATCGTTTGAGGACAACGAAGAAATTTACCGCGAAATTGAAATTAAATCTACTCAGAATTTTGAGGATTTTCATAATGTGATTATGCAATCAATTAGTTTTGATAATGTGCATGATGCCTCCTTTTTTATCAGTGATAATTATTGGCACAAGGGTGATGAAATAAGGCTGAAGCCAATAAATAAGGATGATTCCTCGAATAATGTTCTTATCCGTCAAATGAATAAATGCAAGCTGGCAGCTTTAATTGAGGATCCTCATCAAAAATTTGTATATGTATACGATCCAAAAACAACCTGGACTTTTTTGGTGGAATTAATAAAAATAGTACTCGATGATGCCAAAGTTGCTTATCCTTTATGTGTTAAAACTGTTGGCAGCGCTCCTAAACAATATAATACATCAAATGTTGTTCCTGTTATCGTGGATGAAGATGAGTTTGATGATGAACCGCATATTGATGATGAAGCATACGCAAACGCACACAGCGATGATGAATTAGCTGTATTGGAAAGTGAAGAGGGTGAAGAAGAATTAGTGGAAGCTACAGAAGAAGAAAGCGTCGGAGAGGATGATGAATTTGGCGCTTCTGACTTAGAGGATAATGTTGAAGGCCTTCCTGAAGAAGATTAGTAAATAACACATTGGCACATTTTCACATTTTCAAATTAATATGCCATCCCAAAACTTAATAGTAATTGTAGGTCCTACTGCGATTGGAAAAACAGCCTTGAGCATTGCTCTGGCGAAAACCTTTGAATGTCCTATTCTTTCGGCTGATTCCCGTCAATTTTTTAAAGAAACAAATATTGGTACCGCAAAACCAACTATTGCTGAAATGCTTGGAATTCCTCATTATTTCATCAATTCGCACTCTATTTCTGAAGAATATAATGTTGGGAAATACGAAAAGGAGGCAATTGCTTTATTAGAAAAATTATTTCAGACCAATGAAAAGATTATTTTAGTTGGAGGCTCAGGACTATATGTGGATGCAGTTTGCAAAGGTTTTGATGAATTGCCTGAGGGGGATGAAGCAATAAGAACCGAGATAAATTTACTTTTGAAAACTAAAGGTATCGAAGGTTTACAAAACCTCCTGAAAGAACTCGACATTAATTATTACAATAAGGTTGATTTACAAAATCCGCAACGTTTAAGCCGTGCATTGGAAGTATGTTTATCAACCGGGAAGCCATATTCCGAACTTCGTAAAGGGGACATAAAAAAACGTAATTTCAATAGTATCAAAATTGGAATAAACACTTCCCGTAATTTACTTTACGATAGAATAAATCAAAGGGTTGATGAAATGATGGCAAATGGATTGCTTGAGGAAGTAAAATCTTTGCAAGCCTACAAACATGTGAATGCACTACAAACGGTTGGCTACAAAGAATTCTTTAATTATCTGGAAAATAATTCCGATTTAAAATCAGCCATAGAATTAGTAAAACAAAACACCCGAAGGTTTGCAAAACGCCAACTTACCTGGTTCCATAAAGACAAAGAAATAAAATGGTTTGAGCCAAATCAGGTGGGAGAAATTATGGATTATCTAAATCAAATGAGTTAAGAGTTATGAGTTATGATATTTGCTTCTTTTTGCTTTAAACTCTTAACTAAAAACTCAGAACTTTAAACTATAAACTCTTCTTCCAAACTCAAAAATTTCCGATTCAGATTTATGCTGAGTTTACGTTTATAATCTTCCTGAAGCCAGCTCACATAATTGTCAGTACTCTTACAAATGCAATATGAATAGCGCTTTACCCGATAATTAATATCCTCCTCTAATAATTTAGCCAGTTCCATCGCTTCAAAAAAATCACTACTATTTTCAGCACACATTTTTGCATGTTGCTCGATGGAACTTTCAATTGCCGCTTTTGGCCTAAGTCCATTCTTTGTAACTACCTCATATTCTTCTTTTATATTAAAATAAATCGATTCCGACTTACTGAATTTTTCCCGCAGCTCAGCTGGCATTGTGTACTTAAACTGACGTTCAATTTCCTGGTCTGAAGAAAGGTTTTGGAGAAAATAATCAGGTGCGCGAAATATTTCATGCCAATCTACATACGAATCCCAAAGCCCAAACCGTAATGCATTATTACCCAAATCAATTACCGTAAACTCTGATTTGTTAGGAAGAATCCGTGACCCTCTACCAATCATTTGATGATACAAAGTGAGTGATTTAGTGGCGCGGTTTAAAATAATACTTTCAACCGTTGGTTCATCGAAACCCGTTGTAAGTATACCTACGGATGTAAGAATAGCGTCAGGCTTTTGTTTAAACCAGCGGAGAATGTCCCTACGTTCCTGATCACTATTGGTATTATCAAGGTGCCTGATGTCGTAACCTGCATTTAAAAACAAGGCATTTACCTGTTTAGAAGTATTGATACCGTTATTAAAGATCAATGTTTTTTTGCCTTTAGATTTTTCCAGATATGCACTTAATAATTTTTCCTGCATCATGTAATCGCTGTAAAGACGATCAGATGAACTTACAGTATAGTCCCCGTCAATACCGATTTTTAGCGAACCAAGATTTACATCGTAACTGTAGGTCGTCGCTTTAGAAAGAAAACCTTTTTCAATCAATTGAAAAATTGAATGGCCAACTATAAGTTCGCTATAGTTGTCTTTCATCGGAAGTTTGATATTTGAACTTAATGGAGTTGCTGTAACACCAAGAATATCAGCCTTTTCAAAAAACTGGAATAATTTCCGGAACGAGTTGAAATGTGCTTCATCAATAATGACTAGGCCTACATGTTCCATCTCTAACTTCTCATCCTGCAACCGGTTATTCAAAGTTTCGACCATAGCAACAAAACACATATAGTCATCCTGATCAGGTAAGGTTTTAACGTTACTATTGATGATCTTGTTTTTCACCCCAAATTCCATGAGCATGTCGGAGGTTTGGCCACACAGTTCAATACGGTGCGTCAGGATAAGCACTTTTTTTCCAAGCTCCAATATATACCGTTTGGCTATCTCAGAAAAAATAACTGTCTTGCCACCTCCGGTAGGAAGCTGGTAGAGGAGATTATGTCCTTCCGGAAAATTCTTAAGACGTTCAAATATCTTATCAATGGCGTCCAGCTGGTAGTCATACAGCTTTTTTCCAACTTTTTTTTCTTCAATATCCAAGCGACCAAGGGGCATCGTTCTTTAAATAAAAATCCTGCAAAGTTAATCATATAAGGTTTAGCGAAGAATGAATTGCGAATTATAATTTAGTTTAATAAAAAAACTTACATTTGAAAAAACTAAGCTTTGATAAATAGAATTAAATTTCAATAAAAAATAAAAAGCAATGAAAAAAATCCAGGCTTTAAAATCTGTTGAAACATAATCCTCATTACTTCAAACAGCTTACTCAGGGTTCAATTATTTATTTTATTCAATCATTATACAATTAAATTTATTAATATGTCAATCAGCCAGGAACTAAAAAAAAGAAATCAGGATTTATGCGAATTATGTAATACAGAAGTCGCAACCATTGAATATACGGTAAGTCCCAAAAATGATGAATCTATTGAAAATCAGGTAGCACTGTGCGAAACCTGTATGAAAGCAATTGAAGATACTAATTCAGGATTTCACTGGCGTTGTATTGAAGGAAGCATCTGGAGCCCTTATGCAAGCGTTCAAGCTTTGAGTTTCAGAATTCTGAATCAATACAAGAAAGAGTCATGGGCAAGCGATCTGATCAGCTCTGTGGATCTGGATGAAAATACAATTCAATGGGCATTAAGCGCATTTGAAGTCAAGGATGTTCATAAAGATGCTTATGGTAATATACTTGAATCAGGCGACAATGTGGTGCTCACACAAGCACTTAATGTAAAAGGAACAAATTTTACTGCATCAAAAGGGACAGTAGTAAAGAAAATTAAACTCTTAAGTGATAACGCAGAACAGATTGAAGGCAAAATAAACGATCAGGTAATCGTAATACTTACCAAGTTTGTGAAGAAAGGTTAATGTTTAATATTCTATTTATGAAAGGAATTATTAATACCTCCTTAAGCATTTTCATAATGGTGATAATGAATTTTCATTGTTATAGTCAAAACTGTAATAACTTGAATTTACAATGGCAATCAGATATTGCTTCCACTTGCAATTTCATGACAATGACAATGCAACATGATGACTTGAATCGTGCTTTTTTGTATGTAGCCAACAAGGAAGCAGGTTTGAAGATTTACGACATTTCATCACTTTCTTCACCTTTACTGGTTGCAACCGTTCCAATAAATCTATTTGATTCCTTACATGTGATGAATATTACTCAAAGCGGCAATTTTGTGTATCTCGCACTTGGAAATACATTCGCAACACAGCAAGCAGGCATGGCAATTATTGATTTAACAAATCCATCACAGCCAGTAGTTACAGATTATTATGTTGTACCTAATTCCACAAGTGGTGGAGGCATTGTGAAAGTAGAAGGTAATTATGCTTATTTAGGGGCCATGAAAAGCGGTTTAGTGATTTTAGATGTATCAAACAAAAACAATATTCAATTTGTTTCTCAATTTGTACCTGCAATAAATTATCCTCCGATTGTAAATCCGAATCCGAATTTATATAATGCCAGAGGAATGGAAGTGAAAAGCAGTATTGTTTATTTGTGTTATGATGGAGGTGGATTAAGAATAATAAATTGCACTAATAAGTTTTCTCCAGTGGAAACCGGACATTGGTGCAATTCTATTATGTACAGTCCGTTTGATCATCCTAAAGCTTATAATAATATTATTCTGGATGATTCACTTGTATATATCGCAGTGGATTACTGCGGTATGGAAATACTTAACATTTCTGATACCAGCAATATAAATCTCATTGGTTGGTGGAATCCATATAACTGTCCAAATAATAATTGGTTCAGCAGTCCTGTTCATGCAAATGAAATTCAATACAACAAAATTTGCAAACAAATTTTTCTCTCAACGGGCAAAAGTGATATGATGGTGATTGATGTATCGAATCCATCACAACCTGATTCTTGTAATTCTTATGGTGGAGTTTCAAATAGCATGGGAACATGGGGACTGGGATTGTATCAAAATGAACTTTATCTCTCCTATGTATGCGCAGTTTTACCTTTTCCCTCCAATTGGACCGGTCTGAAAATTTTAACATATACTCCTTGTTCTGCCTCAGGGGTAATCGGACAAAACAATATTGAATTTTCGATTTTTCCTAATCCATCTAATAAGTTAATAAATATTCAAACATCTATTTATTTAAATGATGCAGAAATGATAATTACTAATTCATTTGGCAAAGCTGTTAAAAATATTTCAAAAATCAACGGTCAAAATATATCAATCGACAGTCAAGGATTTTCCAATGGGCTGTATTATTTCCAACTCACGACTCAAAACAAACAGGTTACTGGAAAGTTTGTAGTAAATAAATAAATAAATATACTTTACATATAAAAAAACAAGACTCTTAGACCTGATTGTTTCTGTTAAATTATCATAGTTGAAAACTTATCCATTTTACCCTATTAAAATTGACCGAATTAAAGATATTCTAAATTGCGTTGAAATACTATACTATAAAATTTGCGTAAATTAAATCGAACTTTGATCCTAACCTCTTTAACTAACAGTTTATTTTATTAAATTTTATTCCATAAAATCCAATTAATAATTATTTACAAATAATATTCTACTTTGTAATAATGACATTTTGCGCATTAACATGATTTTTGTCCTGAACAGTTAATGTATATACTCCCTGTTTAACGTCATTCAAATTGTAATTTAATGTTGTTTTTCCAATGCTTGATATTTGTTTAGAATCGCAAATGATTTCCCTACCAAGAATATCAATTAACCTAATTTTATATTCAGACTTTTCTACTACTTTCAATTCAATATTCAACTGATCATTAGCTGGATTTGGATAACAAAAAACACTCAAATAGGATTTGTTTGTTTCGTCATGAATTCCTGCAGTAAGGACAGGGGTAAGTAAATAAGTTTTATCAGTAGCGGCAAAATTGGTACCAGTCGCTGAACTAATACCTTGTATCAATATCTTTCCATTAGATGCCATATAGGTCATTGCGGGATTCAAATATTCCTGAGCGGGCAAAGTAAATGAATTTATTGGATGATATGTCGTCCCTGTAGTAAGGTCAACTGTTATCAGGCTTAATTGTTGAGGATCGGCATTTAAATGAACTCCCATTAGGTAGGCAAAATTATCCGCTTTATTCAGGATAACATCAAAAAATCCTCCATCCGTAAGCGCGTCCATAAGCGGAACAGAGGTATTCAGTTTTGAAAATAGTTTGGTCTCTGGATCAAATGTAATAAGCGCATATTCTGAAGTAGATGAACTTCGTGAAGCCAATAGAAGATAATCACCGTTGCTCAATCGCGAATCAGCAATTGGACGTGTATATATAGGATTCAAAAGCCAGCCCGGATCTGAAGGAATCAATTCTGATGACTGTACAACATAATTGTTCGTGGAGACTTGGTAATATTCTACACTTTTGTATATGCTTCCACCATAGGATGGCCAGCCACCTGCAACTACCGCTCCTCCATCATTAGTTGGTATAACTATTGGATTGGCTCTTGGCTGATTCAAAGCCCCGGTTGCAGTAAAGGAATTAGCTCCAATATCATAAACTTCTCCGTAAGTAGCACCATTATCATTGTACCATGCACCAGCTACCAGAACTTTATTACTACTTATTTGAGCAGCAGCATGGTTCATACGAGCCATCGTCATTGAAGCTTTTATATCGAAGGTATTGGTTGTTGGATTATACATTTCTGTTGTTGAATATCCGGGAGCCACTCCTAAATCATCGCAACCGCCCAACAGAAAATACCTACCATCAGATAGTTTAACAACAACTGAACCATCATGCGTGAAGTTCATTGGTGCTTCCGTAAATGTATTGGCTATTGGATCATACATATCGGAATAAGCACATGAAACGAAATTGAATTCTCGGCCTCCAAAAGAAATAACTTTGCCATTGTCAAGCACCGTGGCCATTGGATAAATTTTGGTTCTCATCATAACAGGACCTACCTGATAAACAGCACCTCCAGTTTGAGCCTCAGCAGATACATCTAAAACTATTGCAGCCAATAGAAAAAAAGATTTTTTTAAAAATTTAGTGTGTAAAAGTTTTGTTTTCATAGTCATAGAGTTTTGTAATTTTCTCACAAAAGTCTTTACAACTGGAAATTTATCAAATAGTATAAGTCAAGCAATAATGTGATTATGATCAAAATTATGGGTTTTCCGAAGTAAGATTTTTTAAGAGAGCAGAACTAATCTTAAATAAATATTCACTTTTTGAATTGCGCTATTTTTACAACTCTTTCCTTAGCATATTTAATGCTGCATTTGCTGCTTTTTGAATGTTTCGCAGGCGGTTATTTCCAAACAGAAATTTTTCAGAGAATATTTTATCAGGGGTGGCAATGGCAATCCAAACTGTTCCAACAGGTTTTTCATCAGTTCCGCCATCCGGTCCTGCAATACCAGATGTTGCAATGGAATAATCAGTTTTATATTTTTCACGGATAGCTTTTGCCATTTGTTCAACCACAGGCTGACTAACAGCTCCATGCGTATCAAGAGTAATTTTTGAGACACCCAGTTCTGCTTCTTTTATCTCATTGGAATAGGAAATAACAGAACCGGTAAAATATTCAGAACTGCCCGGAACTGTAGTGATTAAATGAGCAATATAACCACCTGTACAACTTTCGGCGGTTGAAATTGTTTTCTTTTTATCTTTTAACAATTTACCAATGATTTGCTCCAATGTTTCGTTTTCTTCACCAAATATTTCGTAACCATATATATATTCAGGAATAATTAATTTTAATTCCCCGATCTTTTTATTTACCGAAGAATTCAATAATTTAAAGTCCCCACCAGAGGTACTTAGGCGCAAACGCACCATTCCCGCAGCCGGCAAATAAGCAAGTTTAATATCTTCGGAAGCTAAACCGTCCTCCCAATCAGAAATTAATTCACATAAAGCCGATTCTCCAATACCTTGTGTCAGGATAGTTTTGTGAACAATAAATGGCAATTTAAAATGTTCTTTTAATTTCGGAACAACTTGATTTTGCATCATTGCCTTCATTTCATATGGTACACCCGGCATCGAAATATAAATTCTCCCATCAACCTCAAACCACATTCCGGGAGCTGTGCCGTTTTTATTTCTTAGGGTAGTACATATTTCAGGAACTTCAGCCTGCAGGCGATTGATTGGTGTTACCCCTTTTTCGTATGTAGCAAATATTGTTGTAACATCCTGATAAACTTCATTATCAAAACGCATAGTAGTTTTAAAATATTCGCATAGTGTTTTTTTTGTGATATCATCTTTGGTTGGGCCTAAACCGCCAGTAATAATAATAATATCCGCGCGTTCTTTGGCTTCATCCAATGATTTTAAAATATGTTCACGATTATCAGAAACAGATGAAATTTGTTTGACACTGATGCCGTTCAAATTAAGCAGAGTTGCAATAAATGCAGAATTAGTGTCAACTACCTGACCTATTAATATTTCATCACCAATGGTTATTATTTCAGCAAGCATTAACTTTATTTTTTGTAATAATGGAACTCAAATTATTATTGATGAAGTTTATGTTTTCACAAAATTAAATTGAAGCAAAACGGCAAATTAAATGAAGTATTCTGAAATACAATGCTAATGGGGGGAAGCAATTATTTTTTTATAAAATTAATAAGCAATTCAAGTTCTTTATTTGAAACATTTTCATATTCCGATTTATCATAAATAGAAAGTAAATAAACAGAAGTTTCAATTGTCTGTAAAAAAGTAATAACTCTTGCTCCACCACTTTTTCCTTTGCCCTTAGAATTTACCGCTAATCTGATTTTGTAACAGTTGTTGCCAATTGTTGTGCCATGCTTAGGATCTTTTTCCAAGACATCAAGCAATGTAGCATATTCAGTTTTTAGAGACGGGTATTTTTTCACCAGGAGTTTAAGCTGCTTATCAAAAGGCGGTATGGAAAAAATTTTATAATTCATTCAACAAATCTTTTGCGGGGCGAGCTTTTAGTTTTCCTTCTTTTACCAGATTTATGTTATCTACCGCTTCTTTCAATTCTTCCAAAACCTCCGCCTTGTATGGAGTTAATGATTTTGTTTTTACATAAGAAAAGCTATTCAATAACTCTAAAATAAAATCCGCTTTGCTGTCTTTAATATCTAATAATAATTTCATTTTTATTTTTATAGTTTTGTACAAAGGTAAACCATTTTAATATTGATAACAAAGATGAGCAAAGAAAAATTTCCACTGAAACTCACATATTGCCAGTGTTTATAGGGGGAGGCCTTTTTTATTTCACAATTGTCATTTCATTTAACAAATACCCGGCACCGGCATATTTATCAATTACAAAAAGTGTATAATGAATATCCAATACTACGTTTCGCACCTGATCCGGATCATACATAATGTCACTCATTGTACCTTCCCAGTTGCGATCGAAATTAGTCCCGATTAATTGTCCTTCTCCATTCAAAACAGGACTTCCTGAATTACCTCCGGTAGTGTGATTGCTGGCGCAAAATGCAATACGCAATTCGTTATTTTTATCAGCATAAGGTCCGTAATCTTTTCGCTGATATAAATCTTTTAATTTAGGTGATACAATGAATTCCTCAACCAAAGGATTTTCTTTTTCCATTAAACCATCCAATGTAGTATAATAATCATAAAAAACCGCATCTTTAGGGAAATATCCACCTACTTTTCCATAAGCTACACGTAAAGTACTATTTGCATCAGGATAATATTTTTTGTTAGTGATTAACTCACGCATTCCCTTCATATAGAGACGATTCAAGGTAGTAATTTGAGCATCCAATTTAATATATTGAGGTCGGATATCAACATTAAATTTGTTAGAACAACTCAACATTAATTTATAAATTGGATCTTTCTGGATTTTTTTATAATCCTTTCCAATAGAAGAAAAAACTTTATTCATCCTGCTTTCAGAAACAAATATGGATTTTTCATAAATATCGTCAGCATATTTTTCAAAATCGCCATTATATTTTTTATCAATTTCACTAAAAATAAGAGCTTGCTGGCTTTTTTCAATATCTTTAAAATACATCTTTAGCAATGCGGCGCATATTTTTTTATCAGTATTAGCATTAAAATTCTTAAAAAAACCAGCTGCGCCCGGTTTTAAGTTTCCAATTTCCTTTTGCATACTGCTTACCTTTTTACCACTACTCAGGGAATCAATTAAATCTCTGAATGTATATGCATAACGCACTGCTTCAATTCCTAAAATAGCTTCTACAAAATAATCACGTTGTTTGTTTAGTGGACGGAATTGCCCGTATGATTTTTCAAAATCAGCGAACAGCTTACCATACTTGCCATTTGCATTATCATCTGTATTTACCTTTAATAAAAAATCCTGCTCAAATAATTTTTTCTTATTCAAAGCATCCAACTTTTTCAATCCGTTAATCTCACCAATCCATTTTTTATAATAGTTTCCCAATCCGGCATATTTAGCGGCATATTGAATACGAATAGAATCGCTCGATTTCATTTCAACGTCCATAATTGCTAAACGAGATTCACGGATTTTAACTTTTGAAGGATCCGATTCATTCATTACCATATCAACCGCATACGACGACAGGTATTCACTTGTTTGACCCGGGAAGCCATACACCATAGTGAAATCACCCTTTTCAACATCTTTCATAGAAATGGATAAATGACTTTTTGGCGTATAGGGCACATTATCCACAGAATAATCTGCAGGTTCATTATTTTTGTTTGCGTAAATGCGAAACATAGAAAAATCACCGGTATGGCGTGGCCACATCCAATTATCGGTATCACCACCAAACTTACCAATAGAAGATGGCGGAGCCCCTACCAACCGAATATCCCGGAAGGTTTCAGTGATAAACATGTAATATTCGTTTCCATAATAAAATGGGCGAATTATTGCTCCGTATATTGTTCCTTTAACAGCTTCTCTCTGAAGAACACCAATTGCTTCATTAATTTTTTTTTCACGGGCAACAACATTTAAGGTATCAGAAATACCTGCTAATACCTTAGCTGTAACATCTTCCATACGAATAATAATGGTTGCCGTCAGACCTGGATTCTGTAATTCCTGAGACTGATTCATTGCCCAAAAACCATTAGTTAATAAATCATTTTGTACCGTACTATGTGCTTGTATCATTCCATAACCACAATGATGATTGGTTAACATTAAACCTTTATCTGAAATAATTTCTGCAGTACAACCACTGCCAAATTGAACTACGGCATCTTTTAAACTTGATTTATTGATACTGTAAATATCTTCGGCAGATAATTTCAATCCGTTTTTTTGCATGTCGGATTCGTTCAATTGCTTTAGCAACAATGGAAGCCACATGCCTTCGTCAGCTTTTATTAAGTTTAAAGTTAAAAAGTTTAAAGTTAAAAAGAGGAGGGTGATTTTTTTGATCATAAGGCAAATGAATAAATTTATTATGAAACAATCTTGTTTTGCAGCATGTGAAATTATGCCATTATTTTTTTATCAACTTTTTATAATAATTTTTGTCCGGTGTTATTACTCGTATAAAATACATACCATCTGACAAGTTTTTAGCTTCTGAAATATTGAATGTATTGTGGCTATTCGCATTCACATTTTTCTGTTGTGAAGCAATTTCACGACCTGAAATATCATACAACTCAATATTAATAGTTTGCTTCCTATCTGAAAAAAAAGCAATGTCAAAATTATCCTTAAAAGGATTAGGGTGCACACTTAATTCATCTTCCCTAATGCCATGTTTTGTAATACCGGTAAGAATATTATTTGCGAGACAAAAATTTGGAATTCCATAACCTTTAATAGAATCAGGAAAAGAAAATTGACTTGAACTTTGCTCAATTGCATAAAGCACTTCCATATTTGTGGCAGTAGGATTGGCTTGCCATAGGCATGCTACAGCACCAGCCGTGACTGGAGAAGCCAATGACGTGCCGCTTGTAGCAGTTATATCACCACCTGTGTTTGCAACAACAGTTTGTAGACCTCTGGCAACCGTATTGGGTTTTATTCGCCCGTCAAAAGTAGGTCCGCGAGAACTAAATGAAGCAATGAATCCAGCCGAATCAACCGCACCAACTGTTAAGATACTATCAGCATCGCCGGGAGCTGTAATTTTATACCAGGGCGGACCGCCGGAATTACCGCCTGCAGCAACCACCAGGATACCTTTACTTGCAGCCCAATCTGCGGCTTTTGTAACTATTGTAGTATTCCCATCCAAATCAGCGTATGAATGGTTATCTGCAGAATTATCAAAATAGTTATAACCCAATGAGGAATTAATTATATCCGCGCCCACACTATCAGCAAACTCAGCACCGATTAACCAGTTCATTTCTTCAGAAATGCTTTCAGTAGCAGCATCTTCAGTGCGCAAGAGCCAATATTTTGCTTTGGGTGCGGTGCCTACAATTTTTCCCGGTAAATTCCCCACCATACAGGAGAGCACCATCATTCCATGCGGAAAATCTTCAAAAACCAGGGTATCCCCGATAACAAAATCACGGCAACCGAGTAATTGGTTATTCATCCGCAAACTATCAAAGGCAGGCAAAATATTTACATCCAAAAAGCCCGCATCCAATACTGCAATTGTCATTCCCTGTCCCTGGTATCCTAAATTATGCAAACAATCTACACCAATTTGATTTGCCTGAAAAAATGATACTCCGTAATCCAATATATCAGTTAATGTTGAACGTCCTGATTTTTCAGAAGAAACAGACATTGTGCCACTCTCCAAATCAAATTTTGTTGGCGCTTTTTTGATTTGCGATTCTTCAATTTTCTTTACATTTTTAACAAACGATAATGCTTTAATTAAATTAATAGTATTGGTATCAGACGAAGAAACCGTAATTGCATTAAACCATTTGGATTGATTGACAATAGTTACACCCAATGATTTAACCTGATTTATATAGCCTGGATTTACTGGCAAATCGCTGATACTAATTGCTATGTTTTGCTTGTTTCTGCGTTCTATGGATTTTTGCGATAAATAAGCTGATGGATTTTTAATAGAAAATGGACTTCCGTTTTTATCATTAAACTCAATCCAGTATTTACCTGAAGTGGATTGAGCCATTGAAAAATGGATCCCCAAAGAGAATAATAATAGGGAAATATATTTTTTCATTTAATTTAAAATTCAGTACTATTAAATTGTTCCCATTCCCTGACAGGGTTTCAAACCCTGTTAGGGGTATTATCAAATATTATTTAAGGTATCCTGTCGTTTCCTTTTAATTTATTTCAACCCTAACAGGGTTTGAAACCCTGTCATGGGAATTATAAATAATGTTTACGTTCAATAATGCCACCACCAACTAAATCATCTCCTTCATAAAATACAGCCGATTGCCCTGGAGCAATAGCCGATACAGAAGTATGAAATAAAACATTCAATTTATCATTAATAGTTGAAATCGAAGCCATCACTCCCGGATCCTTATAGCGGATTTTGGTCAATGCTTCATAATTATCAGGCAATTGAGCATATTTAATCAGGTTAACTTTCCCGACTATCATTTGCTGTTGCGCTAAATCTTCTTTAGTTCCCAGTACAACAGTATTAGTTTCAGGAACAATTTCCAACACATGCAATGGTTCACCAACAGCAATTACCAGGCCTTTACGTTGCCCGATAGTATAATATGGAAACCCTTTGTGCTTCCCTAAAATCTTACCTGTTCTATCAACGAAATTTCCACCATCCACACGTTGATCCAAGCCTTCTACTTTACGTTTTAAAAATCCCCGATAATCATTATCGGGAACAAAACAAATTTCATAACTCTCACTTTTAGTCGCCAAATCGGCATAACCATTATCAATTGCCATTTGCTTTATTTCTGATTTCTGATAATTCTGCAAGGGGAAAATGGTGCGTTTCAAACTTTCTTGGGTTAAACCCCATAAAACATAAGATTGATCCTTTGTTTGATCCAGTCCTTTTGAAATTACAAAACGATTATTTTCTTCCCGGATTCGGGCATAGTGACCGGTAGCAATAAATTCACAATCGAGCATATCTGCACGTTTTAAAAGAGCATCCCACTTAATATGGGTATTGCATAAAACGCAGGGGTTTGGAGTACGACCCGCCAAATATTCATCTACAAAATTATCAATAACATGGCTTCCGAATTCCTTTCTAATGTCCAAAATAAAATGTGGAAATCCAAGGTTTACAGCCAAAATTCTGGCATCGTTAATTGAATCCAGGCTACAACAGCCTGTCTCTTTACTTGAACCGCCAGATGAAGCGTAATCCCACGTTTTCATAGTAATTCCAACCACCTCATACCCTTGCTCATGAAGTAATAAAGCGGCAATAGAACTATCAATTCCACCACTCATAGCTAATAATACTTTTCCTTTTTTACTCATC
>JAVHPR010000195.1:0-3581 GCA_036170695.1 Bacteroidia bacterium | reverse complement strand
ACTCCGCTAAGTTATATTTTTATCACTTGACCCCCAACTTTTCCGATTGACCCTTGATTTCCCCGAAAATCAGCCACAAAGAGCTTTGAGAAACTGATTCAGAAAAAATATTTTCTTAACAAATTAGAATTATGGATTATAAAACACGTGACTTTAGTATATATTTAGATTATTTCAAGGGACGAGAAGAATATATTGCGTGTCAAGGAGATGGTTATTACTACCCTATTAAACAAACTTTAGATAATAATATAATAACAAAGCATATTGATGGGATTTCAACCTTCGGGGTCTATCTCCTAACGAGAAAAAGTAATTGTAATTTTATTTGTATAGATATTGACATTCCTAAAGACAAACTTAAAGATGTTGATTTCAAGGAAACAAAAATAAAGTTTGATTATTTAAATTCTTCTTTAATAACAATAGTTCGGTAAAAAATTAAGCTGCCATACTGTTGATACTACCTAACAATAGGGCATCCTTATAAATTGCTTTTGTTTTTTTGCAACTCAGGTCTAAATCTAAGTTTGAAAATATTCTGTCTGCCATGATTTTATTGACATTCAGGTTTTTTATATCGCTCATGGAAAATGCTCCGCGTTTTTGTTTTTCTATTGGTAAATAATAGACCGCCTTTGCTAAAGAAACAGTCGTAAGACTTGCATTGAAATGAAAATGAAGTTTGTTTTCGCTTCGACCCTGACACTGGGTAAGTCCACAATATTGTTTGGCATCTCTAAAAAGAAACTCTATCTGGAATCTACTTTTGTAATATTGATAAATTAAACTTCCCTCTAAATTTAAATCGGTTGAAAACAACACCGCATATCGCCCAGTATATTTTTTATTTTTCCAGAATTCCACGCAGGCGATTTTAATTTCCCTTTTTAATCCAGGACTCCACACTATGCCACTATATACTTTGAAACCATCATCTTCACACACCAAACGAATACGTCTTTTATCTATGTTTTTAATAGCTACTTTACCCTCGTATTGTTTTGGTCTTCCTCGTTCTTTCCTTTGTTCTCCATGATAGTTAGTGGAGCTATCTATGGGGAATTCAAATAAGTGTTGCATATTATCAACAAATATTGTATATTTGTTGATAATATGCAACACTATTAAAATGAAGTCTAAAAAGCAATTGTTATTTCCAAAGCATCAAAAGATTCTTGGGGTAGTAGGTGAAAATATCAAACTAGCCAGAAAAAGAAGGACGTTGACCACTGTACAGGTTTCTGAACGAGCCGGAATTGATAGAACAACGCTATATCAGATTGAAAGGGGAAGTTCGAGTGTCTCCATTGGAGCCTATTTTAATGTAATGCGTGTTTTAGGATTGCATGATGATTTTTTAAAATTAGCTTCTGATGATAAACAGGGAAGAAATATTCAGGATTTAGAATTATTAGGAGGCAAATAAAATGGCTATTGATAAAACAGATATATTGGTTTACGCAGATTGGTTTGAAATGAAAGAACCTAAACTTATCGGTATTCTTTCAGCTCATCAGGGCAAAGGAGGAAAAACCTTTAATTTTAAATATGACACCAATTGGATGGCTACTGAAAAGCCATTCCTATTTGACCCAGATATTTTATGGAGCAGCGGACAACAATTCCCGGTCGGAAAAAACAATTTTGGTATTTTCAATGATGCAATGCCTGATACTTGGGGGCGCACATTGATGAAAAGACGAGAGGCACAATTGGCAAAAGAGGAGGGAAGACCCGCAAAGACCTTACATGAAATTGATTTTTTGTTGGGAGTGAATGATGAGAGCCGAATGGGAGGCTTGCGATTTAAATTACAGGCATCGGGGCCGTTCTTTAATAACGATCGGATTTATCCACCACCACCATGGTCTTCAATTAGAGAATTGCAATACGGCATTTCCTTAATTGAATCTGATAAGGATAATAGAGAAGTACGAAAATGGCTGAATATATTATTAGCTCCGGGTTCCTCCTTAGGTGGTGCAAGACCAAAGGCGAACATTGTTGATGAGAAAGGTAATTTATGGATTGCCAAGTTTCCTTCGAAAAATGATTCTATTGATAAAGCAGCCTGGGAATATCTTGCTTATAAACTTGCTATGAAATCAGGTGTTGAAATGGCGGAATCCAAAATTGAAAAAGTAACAGGAAAGCACCATACTTTTTTTACAAAGCGATTCGATCGTATAAAAAGCAAGCGTATTCACTTTGCTTCTGCCATGACCATGACCGGCAATAACGAAGAAACTATTAAAGATAATCCACCAAGCTATTTAGACATTGCAGAGTTTATACAATTTAATGAAGCAAATAATACAAATGAACTCCATCAATTGTGGCGTCGAATAATATTTAATATTTCTATTTCTAATACCGACGACCATTTAAGAAATCATGGATTTGTTTTGTGCAAAGATGGCTGGAAATTATCTCCGGCATTTGATATTAATCCTTCAATAGATAAGGACGGTTTGGCACTTACTATTGATTCAAATAATAATTCACTGGATTTTGATTTGGCAAAAAGTGTTGGCGAATACTTCCAATTAGACAATGTACAAATGGAAAAAATAATGAAGGAGATAGGATCAGTTGTAAAAAACTGGAAAACAGAGGCAAATAAAATTGGCATTTCTAGGGCTGAACAAGAGATGATGGCAGGGGCATTTAGATATTGATTCACTGCCACCCTAGCATTATAAAATGAGTTCCAGTTGATTACAATTTTGTTATTTGAAATTTTGTAGATAATAGTTAATTGCAAACCCAAATCAATGGCGAACAACCCTATAATAACATTGACATGCGGAGATAATTGCTGTCGGGGTAAAACATAAAAAAACAGGAGCCCTCTTTTATTATATCAACAATTGGCTTGCAAAGTTCTTGAGGAACAGCAGGGCATCCCAGGCTACGTCCTAATCTGCCATTTTTCTTAATAAATGATTCGCACACATAAGGTGCACCATGCATTACAATGTTACGCTGCTCTGCATCATCATTAATTCCGTTTTCAATTCCTTTCAATTTCAATGATAAGCCATGTGCGCCTTCGTAAGTGTTTTCCGTTAAATAAAATCCGAGACTGGATTTATATGAATTGGGCTTATTAGAAAAAAAATATGCAAACTCTTCACCGGAATTATGACCATGAGCTACATAGGTATTAAATAAGACTTTCTTTTCAACCATATCAATTACATAAAGTCGTTTTGAATTGGAGGATTGCGATAAATCAGCAATGGAAAGTAAATTCGTTTTTTTGATAAGATTGTTTTTGAATAAAGTATTCCAACCCGTTACTGCTTTATCAAAAATATCTTCCTTTAATCCAAGTTGCGAAAGTTGCAGCTCATCGTATAATTTGTGATCGTTTAAAACAAAAGTTTCAGGATTGTTTCCAATTTTAGAAAAGCTTGAAGCGGAGCCAAGAAAAAACAGAACGAGCATTAGAAATGTTCTTGTTTTATAAAAATTATTATGCATGATTTATTATTTAATGAAACAAAGTGATAATTAATTCAATTAATTGCTTATCTGCTTTAGACATGCTGTCTTTTATTGTTTTGTAATTCCTG
>JAVHPR010000194.1:0-3581 GCA_036170695.1 Bacteroidia bacterium | reverse complement strand
TTGCAGGAATTACAAAACAATAAAAGACAGCATGTCTAAAGCAGATAAGCAATTCTGAATATTTAACTCATCCAGAATTTCGGAGGGAGTGTTTTTTTTATTCGCTTTAATAATATTGTTCAGAAAATCATTTCCTAATAAAGACATAAAAGCGCCGGAAACCCCATGTCCGGTGCAATCAGCAACAGCAAAAAAAACTCTTTCTTTATCCTCATAAATCCAATAGAAATCGCCACTAACAATATCTTTAGGTTTATATAAGATGAAATGATTTTTGAATTGTTTGTCGATCTCTTCTTCCGAAGGTAAAATGGCTTGTTGAATATTAAGAGCATATTCTATGCTGTCAGTTATAACAGTATTCCTTTCTTCTACTACTTTTTTCTGCTCTTCAACTATTTTATTTTTTTCCTCTAATTGTTTTGTTCTCAATTCAACTTTTTCTTCAAGAATTAATTTTTCGTGTTTAAGATTCCGTTCTCTCCATTTGATAAATGATCCGATAAATAACAAACCAATAGTTAAATAACTCAGATACATCCACCAGGTGCGGTACCAGGGAGGCAATACTTTAAATGTATAATTGATGGGTTTGCTCCAAATACCATCAGGACTTTGTGCTTTCAGTTTGAATGTGTAATTACCTTCATGGATGTTACCAAATGATGCGGTTGTTTTATTTGAAACGGGGCTCCATTCATTATCATAACCTTCGAGTATGTATTGATACCGGATCATTTGAGGGCGGCCCGTTTCTATTGCAATAAAATCAAAAGTTACGTTATTGTGTTCAAAAGGAAGAATAAGATTTTCGGGTAAAGGATAAAAACGAGTGATGGAAGAAAATTTAATATCACCGAATCTTTTGCACATTGCATCACGTTGTGCATCCGTTAACAGGCGACCAAAGGTGGTGAACTCTTCGTTCAGGATGGCAAGTGAATCGGATGAGTTATTTTCAGATCCGCTTGATTCTTTTGATTTCAAATAATACCATCCGATATTTTCTTCCTGAATTTTTACCGCTTGTATAAATACTTTAGGCGGTTCAGCACTTTTACGAATACTGCTATAGTCAAACCGTACGAGTTTTTCGCTTGTCCCTGCCCATAATATTCCTTTTTTATCCAAAACTAAAGCGCTGGTATTTATATCTTTTATCGGATAACCGGTTGACTTGTTAAAGTTTTCAAATTTTGGTGTTGGTTCATCAGAGGATAAAGAGTTTAGTTTTAATGCCGATAATCCTAAGTTGGTACCAACCCATAGTGTATTGTTGATAGTGTCCTCAACCATCGCATATACCATATCATTAGCCAGGCCCTGTGCAGAGTTATATGTTGTAAATTGAGAAGAAGTCCCCTCCTGTTTGGGCTCCCATTTACATACTCCTCCACCTGCAGTACCAAACCAAATATTTCCTGTTTTATCTTCCTTAATACTATAAACGACATTATTAGAAAGCCCTTGTGCCAGAGAATAATTAGTAAAGGTCGAGTTCCCATTTTTATCAGGACAGGAATATTTACTGATTCCGTTTCCATTCGTTCCGAACCACATATTTCCCCTTTTATCTTCAAGCATGCATTTAACTACATTACCTGCAAGCCCCTGAGCGGTAGTGTAATTTGTAAACGATTTTACAAACTTCCCATTTATTTTTTTTAGATCTTGTTGATTTTGAGAATATATGTTTTCTCCATTTTCAATGGCATCAATGCGGTTACCGTCGTATTTACTCACACCTCCGCCATAAGTGCCTAGCCATAGATTTCCTGTTTTGTCCTCGGCAATACTTAAAATAGATTTGAAAGTCAGTCCTTGTGACGTGTTGAAAAAAGTAAAGGACTTCCCATCGTATTTAGCTAGCCCCAAACCTCCACCTAACCAAATATTTCCTCTTTTATCTTCAATGACGCATCTCAAATTAGTCATGAAAGATCCGATAAAAACATTTGTAATGCCTGCCTGTCCGGAAGACACTGATTTTCTTTCATACTTGCTTATTCCACTACCACCAATAAACCAAAGATTATTACTTTTATCTTCCGTTATACTCCAAATCATGCTAACTGCCAGCCCCTGATCCTTTGTAAAACTTGTAAAAGCTTTCCCTTCGTATTTCGCCAACCCACCACCGGCTGTACCAAACCAAATATTGCCATTATTATCTTCCGTGATACTTCTTATACCCTCATTTGGTAAACCCTGGGCAGTATTAAAATACGTCATTGGGAGCGCCCCTTTTTCGTGACTTATAGTTGGGTCGTATTTACAAACTCCGCTAGCTGTACCAAACCAGAGATTTCCAATATGATCCTCTGTGATACAATAAACATAATTAAGGGGATTATCATGCACAAATGAATAGTTGAGAAAGGCACTATCACCAGGTCTCTCTTTACTGGTTGGGTTATATTTACTCACTCCTCCGCCCAGAGTTCCGAACCAAATGTTTCCGCTTTTGTCTTCGGTGATATCTAATACATGATTATTACTTAATCCTTGAGCGGTAGTAAAATTAGAAAAACACTTTATACCTGTCTTCTCATTAATGTTTGGGTTAAATTTACTTATCCCCTTATCGGTGCCAAACCAAATATTTCCTTTTGTATCTGCAAGGCTGGTTAAAACAGAATTGCCGATCAATCCCTGAGCAATTGTATAGTTGGTAAAGTGAACCCGTTCCTCAGGTGGCGATGAACTGTTGCTCTTCTCTTTTATGGTTGTTTCTTGTTTACTTATACCTCCTGTAGTGGAAAACCACAGACTTCCATTGTTATCTTCAGTAATACTCAATACGATGTTATCTGCCAAACCATGTTCTGTTGTATAGCTCGTAAAAGATTTGCCGTCATATCTGCTCACTCCTCCGCCATTAGTTCCAAACCACAGATTTCCCATTTTATCTTCCAGGATACATTTAACAATATTATTTGGCAATCCCTGGGCGGTCGTATAATTAGTAAAAGATTTCCCATCGTATTTACTTACTCCACCACCCTGTGTGCCGAACCAAAGATTTCCGTTATGGTCTTTATTGCCGCAACTAATAGTGCTTAAACCTAAACCTTGTTCTGTATTGAAGGTTTGTATAAAAGGAAGTCCACCAGCCTCTTCCGAAAGAATAGGGATTGTAATTGGTGGCGGGATTCTTGCTCTTTTAGAGTTTTCCTGTGGTTGGCCACTTTTGATATTGCTATCTTTTTCAGGAACAAGAAAAACTGGAGGTGGAGGACAATTAATGGATAGTATAACAATTGGATTTACTCCTTTAGAAGTAACTGGTGGGCTGAAAGAAATTTCCTTTTTTTTCTCTTTGTTCTGTTGCTCTTTTCCGCAAGCGAAAAAGCAGATAATAACTATTAAGAGAATAGAGGAATTTCGGAACATATTTTTTCGTTTTTTTGAAAAATATTTTGTTTGATAAAGATAATTATAATCGAATACCTACAAAAAAATATCTATTTGAATTCACATCTTATGCATCGGGTGTACGACAAATTTCCTTTATTTGCGACGAATCTTCAAGACCTCACCCCCACCCCCCATAGCCGTCAGGTTAAGGATGTAAACATGTG
>JAVHPR010000193.1:0-3582 GCA_036170695.1 Bacteroidia bacterium | reverse complement strand
GGAAATAGGAAATAGGAAATAGGAAATAGGAAATAGGAAATAGGAAATAGGAAATTCAAAAAGGCTTGCAAATTAGTGAAAATTCGTTATTCGTAACACATGAACAGAACATTTAAAATTTTGGAAACAATTTGGCTGATAATGAGCTGCATTGGCGTATTTATGTGCGTTTACTCTCTTTTTATTGCTGATTACAAAAGAGTTCTCTACTTTTTTGCTTTTTTTGTTATTTGCGGTTTCATGTATATTTTTCGAAGATACCAGCGGATAAAATATGCTGAAGAACAAAAAAGAAAAGAACAAAATAAATCGATTTGAAAATGTGTTAATTTGAAAATGTGCTGATTTCATTTTCAAATTAACAAATTAATAAATTAACAAACAGTGGATAGTTCAGTCATTATTTTAATTGCATTAATAGCTTCCGCCTTCTTTTCGGGACTCGAAATTGCTTTTATTACTTCCAATAAATTACGTATTGAGTTAGAGAGTAAACAGGGTAATTTTTCTGCAAAAATATTATCTTATTTCAGTAAATATCCATCAAGGTATTTGGGTACAATGTTACTTGGCAATAATATTGCTCTGGTAATTTTTGGTATCTATATGGATGAAGAATTACACCATGATATGGAAATGTATGTATCTTCAAAAATTTTACTTTTGCTTATTTCCACGTTTCTATCTACTATGCTTATTTTAGTGGTCGCGGAATATTTACCGAAAAACTTTTTCAGAATAAATCCAAACAAAGCGCTCAGCTTTTTTGCATTCCCTCTTACGCTTGTTTATGGTGTATTGTATCCTGTGGTATTGATAACGATTGGTTTTTCTGAATTTATTCTTAAAAAAATATTCCGGGTAAAAATTGAAAATGAAAACACCGCATTTACCATGATCGATTTGGATAACTATTTGCGGGAAGGGACTTCAGCTGTTGAAAAAAAGGCAGATAAGGATCACGAAATACAAATATTTCAAAATGCATTGGACTTTTCAGGTGTGAAAGCCAGAGAATGTATGGTTCCCCGTACCGAGATTATTGCAATGGATGTGAATGAAAACATTGATGAATTAAAAAACAAATTTGTACAAACCCGCCTTTCTAAAATTTTAATATACTCCGAAAATATTGATAATATTATCGGATACTCCTATTCAAAGGAAATGTTTAAAAAGCCGGAAAGCATTCGCAGCATTTTATTGCCGGTGAGTATTGTCCCTGAATCAATGGCAGCAAGCGAAGTACTTACCGTGTTTATTCAGCAACATAAAAGCATCGCTGTGGTAGTTGATGAATTTGGCGGGACATCAGGTATTCTGACTATGGAAGACATAATTGAAGAAATTTTTGGTGAAATAGAGGATGAGCATGACAAAGAAGAAATGATAGAAAAACAATTAAGTGAAAAAGAATTTGTTTTTTCTGCCCGTCTGGAAACTGACTATATAAATGATAAGTATCATCTCAATCTGCCTATTCTTGATAACTTTGAAACTATAGGCGGATTAATTATGCACTATCACGAAAGCATCCCTAAGCAAAATGAAGAAATAAGGTTTGAAAACTTTTTATTTACAATTATCGCCGTTACCAAAACGCATATTGAACTGGTAAATTTGAAGGTCAGCTGAGATTTCCTGAAATTTACTATTGCATTATTATTAATTTTTGAATGACCCTTTTTTGTCCGGTATTCAGTTGCAGGAAATAGGTGCCTGGTAACATCTCCCCCTTTTCTATTGTCAATTGCTTGCCTGTGAAATTTAATGTTTTCACTTCTTTACCCGACTCATTCACTATTTTTACGCTTGTGTTTTTTTGTTCTTGTGTAAATGTGATGGTTGTCTGGGAGGTAAATGGATTGGGATGAATAGTTGCGATAGCCCCAAAACTATTTTCATCAATACCATTTGGGATTACAGTATGGCAGGCTGAAGTATCCGTACAAGTACCTTGTGTTACAATTACAGCAAAGCTGCCACTGGCTGCTGCTGTGTAACTTTGATTAGTTTGTCCTACAATTAATGAATAGCTATTGTTGCAATTCACCCATTTATAAGTTGCAGGGGAAGCATTTGCAGTTATGGTTGATCCTGAAACCGAAACGGAAGCATCTACGGTATTTACAGTTAAATTTGTTGTTACAATGCTGTCGCAGCCGTGAATGGAAGTTAATGTGTCGTGGTATGTACCTGTAGCGGAGTAAACACTGCTTCCAACAGTCAGGGTTTGCCCCTCACAAATTTTAGGTGATTGAGATAAAGTAATGGGGGTAAGACAATACTTAAATATTGTTCCAAAATTATTTGCGCCACCTATTGATGTCACGCCGAAAATAGAAATTCCATCAGAAATAAGCGAACCATTTGGAGAAGAGCCGTTTGCTGTACCCGAAAAATTCAGAAGTTTAGAATATCCGCTTCCATCTGCCATTATTTTATAGATGGTACCGATGTTATTTGCTCCTCCCATATAAGTCATTCCATAAAGGAAATTTCCCGTAGGAAATAACATGCTGCTTGGCTGACTTCCATTTGCGGTTCCTGTGAAATCCAGAAGTTTTGAAAATCCTGTACCGGTAGTTTGAATTTTAAAGAAGGTTCCGGAATTGCTGGTTCCACCACCTCCTGCTGTTCCATAAAGATATCCCCCATCTAAAACAAGAGAGCTGCGGGAAAAACTTCCGTTAGCAGTACCTGAAAAATCCATAAGTTTAATAAAGCCTGTTCCATTTAACAATATTTTGAAGACCGTCCCCAGGCTGCCCGTGCCTCCATTCATAGTTACTCCATAGAGATAAGTGCCGTCAGAAATAGGGCCGCACATGGGATGCGTTCCGGTAATGGTGGTAAATTCAAAGATTTTTGAAAATCCGGTTCCGTCCGTCATTATTTTATAAATGACACCAAGATTATTTGTACCTCCTTCATAGGTCATTCCATAAAGGTAAGAGCCTACAGAAACAAGGGAGCCACTGGGTTGACCACCATTTGCCGGTACTGTGAAATCATATAGTTTGGTATATCCTGTCCCATCAGTTTGTATTTTAAAGACCGTTCCACTATTATTTGCCCCCCCCATTGCCGTTGTTCCATAAAGCGAGGTTCCGTCGTAAATAAGTGAACTCCTTGGAAAACCACCGTTCAAAGTACCTGTGAAATCAAGAAGTTTGGTAAACCCTGTTCCGTCCGGTTTTATTTTAAAGATTATTCCCGAATTGCCTGTTCCACCACTGCCGGTCATTCCATAAAGATAGCTCCCTACAGAAATAAGAGAACCAAAAGGTTCCTTTCCATTTACTGTTCCAGCGAAATCGTGCAGCTTGGTAAGTTGTGCATAGCTGTTGAAAGAAAAAAGTTGAAAGCATATAGTTACAAAAGTAACTCCTGTAAAAAAGAGATTTGTTTTTTTCATTTGTGTTTATGTTTTTTTGATCTGCTCATGATCAATTTTTCTGATTTTTGCATTTTTGTTTTTATTTTCTAGTAACGATTTTTTTTGATTATAGTAGACTTTATATAAGTTAATTTATTAAATTGCTTATCTGCTTTAGACATGCTGTCTTTTATTGTTTTGTA
>JAVHPR010000192.1:0-17200 GCA_036170695.1 Bacteroidia bacterium | reverse complement strand
GAATTACAAAACAATAAAAGACAGCATGTCTAAAGCAGATAAGCAATTTTATTAATTGTCAAATTGAATAATTGAATAATGAACATTTTACAAATCTGCAATAAAGTTCCATTTCCGCCTAAAGATGGTGGCTGTATTGCCATGAATAACCTTACTCAAGGATTAATTAATGAAGGTCACAGCGTAAAAGTATTATCTGTAAATACGCAAAAGCATTTTATTGATATTGAAAAATTACCACCCGGTTATCGTTCTAAAACAAATATTGAAGTCGTTTTTATTGATACAAGAGTTAAAATAGCTGCTGCCTTTTTTAACCTTTTTACAAATAAATCATATAATATTCAGCGTTTCCATTCTATTCCTTTTGAAAAGAAACTGATTGAAATACTTAAATCACAGACCTTTGATATTATTCAAATAGAGGGATTATATGTGAGTATGTACCTTAATATAATTCGTAAACATTCCAAAGCAAAAATAGTTTTAAGAGCTCATAATATTGAATACCAAATTTGGGAACATGCAACTAAATTGGCTAAAAATCCTTTAAAAAAAGCCTATTTGAGTTTGCTTACAAAACGATTAAAAAAATATGAATTAAGCAGTTTGCAGGCATTTGATGCCATTGCCTGCATTACAAAAAAAATTGAAGAACATTATAAAAATGCTGGTTTTCTGAAACCTATGGAAACATTTTCTTTTGGAATTGATTTTGATAACAAGTTCGAAAATACTTCAGTATTGGAAGAGTACCCTTCATTATTTCACATTGGTGCAATGGATTGGCAACCAAATATTGAAGGGATTAACTGGTTTTTGAATACGGTCTGGGATAAATTACATGAAAAACATCCTGATTTAAAAATCTACCTTGCCGGCAGGAATATGAGTGCTGAAATAAAGCAACTAAATAAGACAAATGTAATTATTGTTGGAGAAGTTGAAAATGCTCATCAGTTTATGCAGTCAAAAAGTATTATGATTGTGCCTTTGCATTCGGGTAGCGGGATGCGTATAAAAATTATTGAAGGATTCATGTTAGGTAAAACTATTGTTACTACAAGCCTTGGAGTGGAAGGAATTGATTGTGAAAATAATATAAACTGTTTGATCGCAAATAATGCATCTGAATTCGCCAAGGCAATTAGTAAATGTATCTCAGATAAACTGTTTTGTAATGAAATTGGGAAAAATGCCAAAATTCTTGCTCAACAGCAATACAATAATTCTGATATTTGTAAACGATTAACAGAGTTTTATGAGAAATTGATAAGATGATTGTCAAATTTTAAAAAATTAAGCCGCCCAAAGTCTTCGACAAGCTCAGACTGACAGCGTGCTGGTCATATTGAATCTGTCGAAATATGGGCAATGGCTTCTTTGTAAAAGATATTAATAAATTGTAAAATTTCCAATTGCCTACTGCCAAATTGTAAAATTGCTTGTTATTAAAATGAAGATACTTGTAATATTATCACGTGTTCCATATCCCCTTGACAAAGGCGATAAGTTGCGTGCATTCAATCAGATTAAACAACTTTCCAAAAAAAATCAAATAATATTATTTGCTTTAAATGATGAAGTGTTGGATGAGTTTGCCCTCGTTGAATTGAAAAAATATTGCGTAGCTATCTCAATAATGAAATTTTCAAAATTGACTATTTTCTTTAATCTCATTCGGGCTTTCTTTAATGGTATGCCCGGACAAGTAGGTTACTTTTATTTTAACAAAGCGCAAAAAAAAATTGACACCCTGGTTTCAAAACACAAACCGGATCACATATACTGCCAGTTGATTCGTACAGCAGAATATGCTATTGCCTATCCGAACATCCCTAAAACTCTGGATTACATGGATGTGTTTTCTAAAGGAATGGAACGCAGAAAATTCTCCGAACCTTTTTATATGAGGCCGATACTTGCCTTAGAACATAGGAGATTAATAAAATACGAGAATAAAGTTTTTCAATATTTTAATAACAAGACTATTATTTCTGAACAGGATAAAAATCTGATTCAACACCCTCAAAAGAATGAGATAAAGGTAATTCCTAACGGCGTGGATACTGAATATTTTAAGGCTATACCACATGAAAAAGAGTTTGAAATTTTGTTTAATGGGAATATGGATTACCCCCCCAACATTGAAAGTGTGGAATATTTGGTAAATAAAATATTGCCTTTGGTATGGAACAAGTTGCCAAATGTTCGTTTACTTATTTCCGGTGCATCTCCTAGTAGTAAAGTGTTAGCATTAAAATCGAACAGAGTTGAAATAAGCGGCTGGGTGTTTGACATTCGTGAAAATTTTGCAAAATCAAAAATATTAGTTGCACCGATGCAAATAAGCATAGGCTTACAAAATAAATTACTGGAAGCCATGGCAATGCAATTGCCTTGTGTAACATCAACCCTTGCCAACAATGCTTTGGGAGCAAAACCAAATGAACAAATTCTGGTTGCTGATACTCCCGAACAATACGCCCAGTTCATAATTGAACTTTTACAGGATGATGCAAAAGCAAGGAGAATTGCAATGAATGGCTATAAATTTGTTATCAATAATTTTAATTGGCAAAGTGCTACTGCAAAATTAGAAGCATTAATAAACCTCACCCCTTCCGCTAATCCACAAAAGGGAAGAGGCAAAACGTAAAAAAGAAAAAAACACAATAGTGTTGAGTTAATTATAAAAAGAAGTATTGTCATGTCGAGATTTGACGAGACATCTTTTTAATAATGAAAAAGATTCCTCCACAAGGTCGGAAAGACACTCAATACGTCAAAGTAAATTTAAATAACATTAGTAATAACGCTGGTAATTAAACCATTTCACCTATTGCCTCTCCCCTGTGGGGAGAGATAAAGAGAGGGGCTTGTTCTATGAAAATTCTTGTATTAGATAATTACGACAGCTTTACTTACAATTTAGTACATTACCTCGAAATGGTTACTGATTCTGCCGTTGAAGTCCATCGTAATGACAAAATCAGTTTGGCAGAAATTGAACGTTTTGATAAAATTTTACTTTCTCCCGGTCCCGGCCTCCCATCTGATGCCGGCATCCTGTTAGATATAATTAAAACCTATGCTCCAACCAAAAGCATATTTGGTGTTTGCCTAGGACAACAGGCTATTGCAGAAGCATTTGGAGGTTCATTAGTTAATTTGAAAGAAGTTTTTCATGGCGTTTCTACTCCGGTTAAAGTTATTGCTGATGACTTCCTTTTTAATAATATTCCTAAGAATTTAAATGTTGGACGTTATCATTCCTGGTGCGTGAATAAAGATGATTTGCCAGATGAATTGGAAATTACCTGTATTGATGAATCCGGCAGTATAATGGCATTGCGCCACAAAACTTATGATGTGCGAGGAGTACAGTTTCATCCGGAAAGCATTTTAACTGAACACGGGTTGAAAATAATCAAAAACTGGGTGGAAAGTCCTCTCCAAAAGGGAAATAGCCTATACGCATCAAAGTTTAAATCCTGAAAGATTTTCAAAACCTATCAGGATTTGGGAATAAAATCCTATTTATTACAACAATACTTCGGTACTTTTTAAATCGTCAGGGCTAAAGCCCTTTATTAGTAGCACTTTGAATAACCCCGCCTTTAAAGGCGGGGTTACAATGAAAACCTATAAACATCGGGACTTTAGTCCCAAATGAAAAAAACTACCGAACCATTATACAAATAAGTTGGATTCAAAATACAGAGTTTGTATCTTGTTATGTCAAATCAAAAATCGTATGCCTCGAAAATCATTATTCAATAAAAAAATACCACTTTTATTTATATTGTTTTCAATTCTGTTATTCGGAGATTATTCATTTGCACAGGATTGGGTACATAAGATGAATGATCCTTCCGTAAATTTTTATGATGTCCAAAAATCATTTAACAGCTATTGGAAACAAAAAGAAAGAAAAGAAAAATTCAAAAAAATATTCAGTTTCGGTCAAAACATTGAAAAAGAAAACGAAGGCGAAATTTTGTATAAACGTTGGGAAAATTACGTTGCTCCACGTGTTTATCCCTCCGGAAACAGGAGTGTGATGGAGGCAGGAAATCAGGAACTTCAAAAAATAATTACCAATCACGCTTATAAAAGTTCAATGCAGGTTGGCGGAAATTGGTCACCATTGGGAGCATTTACTGTGCCCACAAACGGTGGTGGTGCAGGTCGCTTAAGTTGCATCCGTTTTAATCCGAATAATTCCAATATAATTTATGTAGGAGCACCTGCGGGTGGCTTGTGGAAATCTGTTAATTCAGGATCATCCTGGACAACTTTTACTGACGCACTTCCAACACTTGGTATTAATGATATTGCTATTGATCCTACCAATGCTAATGTAATGTATATTGCAACCGGGGATGCGGATGCCTCTGATACCTATGGTGTTGGGATTTTGAAATCTATTAATGGAGGTATCTCATGGACTATTACCGGATTAAACTGGACTGCCGCTCAAAGCAGAACGATTAGTCGGGTTATAATCAATCCGAATGATAATAATATGGTATTTGCTGCAACTAATGTAGGCCTGTTTAAATCAACAGATGCCGGTATCACCTGGACAAAAGTGTTGGCAACAGGTAGCATTAAAGATTTGGAACTAAAGCCCGGTGATCCTACTGTAATTTATGCCGTTTCCTCAACAAATTTTTATAAATCAACCAATACAGGTGATAATTTTTCTGTTGTAAGTACCGGATTGCCACCAAGTTATACTGTTGACCGTATTGCCATCGCTGTTACACCAGCCGATCCTTCGTATGTATATCTTGTTTATTCAGATAATAATGTCAGCGGTTTTCTTGGATTGTACCGTTCCACAAATTCAGGAACTGATTTTAATATGCAGGCTAATTCCCCGAATCTGTTAGGGTGGGCCTCAGATGGATCTGATTCGGAAGGACAAGGATGGTACACGCTTTCAATTGCTGCATCACCTGTTAATAAAGATGAAATAGTGGTTGGTGGTGTTAACATCTGGAAATCTTATGATGGTGGAGTTGGCTGGTATTTGAATGCCCATTGGTATGGAGATGGCGGAGTCCCATATGTTCATGCCGATATTCATGATTTAATATATCAACCTGATGGAAATGCGTGTTATGCGGCAACGGATGGTGGAATTTTCATTACTCCCGATGGAGGTTATTCCTGGCAGGATAAAAGTGATGGATTGCAAATCGGGCAGATGTACCGTTTGGGAAACTCTGTTTCTGATGCAAATCAGGTATTGCAAGGCTGGCAGGATAATGGAACAAGTTTATACAATAATGGAAACTGGAGTGCTGTGCTCGGTGGCGATGGTATGGAATGTTTTATCGATTGGAGCGATCCTAATTATATGTATGCCGAATATCAATATGGCGCACTTAATGCTTCCGCTGATGGTGGGGCAAGCTTTTACTATATTGCAAATGGAATAACCGAAACAGGTCAATGGATAACACCGTGGCAGCAGGATCCCATTGATCCTCAAACGATTTACGCAGGCTTTGAAAATGTCTGGAAATCTGTTGACAGGGGAAATAACTGGACAAAAATTTCATCAATTAATTCAAATGGATTGACTTGTTTGGCTGTTGCAAAGTCAAACCATCAGTATATTTATGCTTCAAACGGAACCACAATCTATAAAACTACTAATGGAGGCACATCTTGGAATACTGTTCCCGGTCCTCTCGGAGTTTCCAATACAATCACCTATATCGCCGTTTCTGCTACTGACCCAAATAAAATATGGATAACATTTTCGGGGTATACAGCTATTTATAAAATATTTAAATCCGTGGATGGAGGATTGACATGGATTAATCTTTCAGGGAATTTACCAAATATTCCTGTCAATTGCGTTGTAAATCAAAACGGAACAAATGATGGCGTTTATGTTGGTACTGATTTGGGTGTTTACTATTCCGATGCTGATTTAACTTCCTGGATGCCTTATTCAAATGGTTTACCAAATGTTATTGTTGATGAATTGGAAATTCAATACGCAACCAATAAGTTACGTGCAGCTACTTACGGACGCGGATTATGGGAAACAACTATCTATAATCCAACTTCTACTTTGCCTTTTGCAAATTTCGCAGCAGATACCTTAAGCGGTTGTCCGGGTTTTACTGTCAATTTTTCTGATAGCACAATTAATTCCCCAACAGCCTGGATATGGACTTTTCCGGGAGGAACACCAGGTTCTTCAACCTTACAGAATCCAATAATTACCTATAATACTGCGGGTACTTATAATAATGTTAAATTAGTGGTTACCAATGTCAACGGAGTTGATTCTGTTATTAAAAGCAGTTATATTGCAGTGAGTCCGCAAGTGCAACCCCTGGTTTCATTAAATAATAACGATTCACTTTGCCAGGGACAGTATGTATATTTAAAATCCAGTAATGGTAATAGTTATAATTGGCATCCAACCAATCAAACTGCACAAGGCATAAATATTAATACTACCGGAACCTACTCAGTTACCGTTACCGATGCTTTCGGATGTGCTGTTACTTCGCTACCTGTAAATATTTATATGTTTCCCTTGCCGGCAGTTCCTGTAATTACTATTAACGGTGATACCTTAACATCAAGCGCTGCAAATGGAAATCAATGGTATTTGAATGGAGCTATAATTCTGGGTGCAAACAATCAAACCTATGTAATTCAGGGCTGGGGCGGAACATACAAAGTGGTTGTGAAAGACAGTATTGGTTTATGTTCTTCAACATCTGCTAATTTTGTAGGCATTGATGAGGTATGCGATATCGGAATCAGTTATATCTTATTTCCAAACCCTACGCATGGAATATCAACGCTTGTTTTACAATCAAAGCTCAGCGATGATTTATTAATTGAAATATCAGAAATTACCGGAAAGGTAGTTTACAATAAAAAATATCAATCCTTTACCGGAAGAACAGAAGCAATAATTGATTTGTCAGTTTATGGAAAAGGGGTATATATGCTTTCAATAAAGAATTCAAAAGGAAACGTTACGAAAAAAATTATAGTTTACTAAAATACTATTATTTTTGCCTCAAAGATACGAAGGGACAAGGTTGCGATTTATGTTTGCATTTTTCTTTGAACATTAATGCAATTTTATTTTTTAACATTATTTCTAACAAAAATGCCTGCCCATGGTCTTCGACAAGCTCAGACTGACGGCGCGCCAGTCATATTGAGCTTGTCGAAATATGTGCGGTGGCTTTTTTTTTACAACATTGTTCTTAATGACAATTTAACAGGTTTCTTTAATAAATTAACTGAAACAAAATCATAATTAATCATAACAATCAGCGTCATCTGCGTTCCGTTTTTTACAAAGGAATAACTACAAAGAAAGTTATTGTTTACTAAATTTACACCATTATTTTTGCCACAAAGCAAGAAGACGAAAGGTTGGATTTATGTTTTCATTTTACTTTGAGCCTTTGTATGTTATTGCAATGTCATGTTTAAGAATATTTATAACAAAAATGCCTGCCCAAAGTCTTCGACAAGCTCAGACTGACGGCGCGCCAGTCATATTGAGCTTGTCGAAATATGTGCGGTGGCTTTTTTTTTACAACATTGTTCTTAATGACAATTTAACAGGTTTCTTTAATAAATTAACTGAAACAAAATCATAATTAATCATAACAATCAGCGTCGTCTGCGTTCCGTTTTTTACAGATGAATAGTAATAAATTTATGAATACACAAAACACCATAGTAGTAACAGGCGGAGCCGGATATATTGGATCGCATACCATTATTGAACTTCTGGAAACCACCGGGTTCAATGTAATTTCAATTGATAATTTCTCTAATTCATCTGTTAAAACATTTGACAGGATTGAAAAAATAACAGGCAAAAAAGTAAAAAACTACCAGGTAGATATTTGCAACAAACGTAAGTTAGAAAAGATTTTTGAAATTGAAAAAAACATTTTGGGTGTCATTCATTTTGCAGCCTATAAATCTGTCCCCGAATCGGTTTCAAATCCTTATAAATACTATCATAATAACATCAACTCCCTGTTGAATATTTTGGAATGTTGTTTAAAATTTTCCATCAATAATTTCATTTTCTCCTCCTCCTGTTCTGTTTATGGCAATATCAACCAGCTGCCGGTAAAAGAAGATACCCCTTTTGGAAATGCCGAATCTCCTTACGGATATACAAAACAGGTTGGCGAAAAAATGATTAATGATTATTCAGCTGCATTCCCTCAATTACAAAGTATTGCTTTGCGTTATTTTAATCCGGTTGGGGCTCATGTTTCAGGATTAATTGGAGAATCTCCCATCAATAAAGCGAATAACCTGGTACCCATCATTACCCAGACAGCAATTGGGAAAATGAAAGAAATGACTGTTTTTGGAAATGACTACACTACCCGCGACGGAACCTGTATCCGTGATTATATACATGTTACCGACATTGCTACGGCTCACATTAAAGCCATGATGTATTTGATTGAGAATCGGAACAAATCCAATTTTTCTATTTTCAATTTAGGAACCGGCACCGGGGTGAGCGTGTTGGAAGCTATTGCTGCATTTGAAAAAATTAGTGGACAAAAACTAAATTATACTTTAGGCGATAAACGCCCCGGCGATGTGATGGCTATTTATTCCGATACTGCAAAATCAGAAAAAGAACTTGACTGGAAGCCTCAATTTAATTTAGAGGAAATGATGGAGACCGCCTGGAAATGGGAGTTGGAACAAAGATAAGATTTGAGTATTTAGATATGAGTATTGAGATGTGTTTTGTAGTTTAGAAGACGCATCAAAAAAATTGTAGAAATAGTAAACTTTATATAAAATCGCATAATGTTATTTAAATTTGACTTGACGTATTGCGAGTTATTCCAACCAATTGGAGGAATCATTTTCATTGAAAAAAGATGTCTTGGCAAAACTCAACATGACATTGCTTCTTTTTATAATTAATTCATCACTAGTTTTGTTCCACCTAACTAAATTCAAAATCAGCACAACCAAATTATGAAAATTATTTTCCCATTATTTATTATTTTTGCCCTTACAGGGTGTTCTTCTAAACTACCTGTTGTAAAACAACGAAACAGTGTTCGGATCAATGTAGGAACCGGACCTGAGGATATTGTGATGGACACTTTCAGTCCTACTTTCCCGAGAATTCTTATTTCCTGCGCTCAACGAAGAAAAGGGAAACCCGCTTTTGGAGAAATCTGTGAGCTAACCCTAATTAACAAAAGTTGTAAAATTTTGAAAAGGACGAATGAACCAAAAGGAATGGTTTTCCGTCCTCATGGTATTGATTTGGTTAAAAATTCGAAAGGAGAATTATTATTGTATTGCATTTCTCATAATGAAGAAAAAAAAGAACATTCAATCATTATTTATACTGTATTTGCTGACCACCTTGCTTTTGTAGAAAAACTTGATTCTCCCCTACTCCTTTCTCCAAATGATGTTACCGCTAATTGTGCCGGTGAAATTTTTGTTACCAATGACGCAAAAAAACATGGAAGTGCCCTTGAACCCTTATTAAAGTTAAAAACTTCAAATGTTGTTCGTTATTCTCCCGAAAGCCATCAATGGAACGTAGCTGCCAAAGGATTTTCATATGCTAATGGTATAGCCATAAATCACTGTCCTTCAGATTATCTGATACTTTCAACGATTAGAAGCAATAAACTTTATATGCTTAAAAATGACGGGACAAACAAAGAAATCTATCTTCCAAAAAAAATTGCAAAACTGAAAGGGCTGGACAATATTACCTTTATCAATGACAAAGAAATACTTGTTACCGCCCACCTGCGCCAGATTGCTTTTTTAAAACATGTAAAAGATTCTAAAAACAACTCACCTACAGTTGTCTACCGTGTAAACATATTTACAGGGGAATACAGTGCAGTTTATTCGAATGATGGCACTCAAATTAGTGCTGGATCCACTGCTTTGTACTACAACAAAAAGCTTTATATTTCCCAGGTTTTTGAGCCCTTTCTTTTGGAATGTGATGCAGAAGATTTGTAGCTGAAAGATTACAGCAATCTTCAGAAAATAATACTTATTTCACGAACTTTCAGCTTAAAGTGACAAAAATCATTGTAATTTCTTTTTTCTTTATTTCAAAATTGTAGATTTTAAAAAAATAACTATCTTCGCAAAAATTATTAATCACTAAAAAAACCTAAATGATGAGAAAAAAACTACAATTAGTCGCTGCTTTAAGCCTTTTAACCCTTTCAATCAATACCTATTCCCAAACTGGTAGGTATTTAACTGAAGTTTTTACTTCAGTAGTCAAATCGTCCAATGTTATTTACGGAGTCAATATTTCTGTTATAACCGGAGCCCCTGCGGCAGACACTTTAAAAATGGATGTTTACCAACCTGTTGGTGACGCTTTAACTGCAAGACCATTGGTACTTGTACTTCATACCGGAAGTTTTCTGCCACGTGTTGCAAACGGACAAGCAACCGGAGATAAAGGCGATAGTGCAGTAGTGGAAATGTGTAAACAGTTTGCAAAAAGAGGATACGTTGCAGTTGCTCCTAATTACCGTTTAGGTTGGAATCCTATTTCTACTAATCAGGACGTAAGAACAGGCACACTTTTAAATGCAGTTTACAGAGCAATACAGGATGCTAAAAATTGCGTTCGTTATTTCAAAAATGATAAAGCAAGCAGCAATACCTTTAAAATTGATACCACTAAAATTGCTGTAGGAGGCTTAGGATCTGGTGGATACGTAGCTCTTGCTTATGCATCCCTGAATCAGGTTGCTGAAATTCAATTATCAAAATTTATTGATAATTCAGCAACTCCACCGGCTCCTTATGTAAACCAAACTTATTCGGGTAATTTTGATGGGACAAACAGCACAGGTGTTCTTAACATTGGTAATTATCCGGAACATACTTCCACAATAAATATGGTGTATAATATCGGAGGCGCCATTGGGGATTCATCATGGATTCAAGCTGGCGAAGTTCCGGTTGTAGGTATGCATTGTACTAATGATCCTAATGCTCCTTATAAATATGGCGCTGTTATCGTTCCAACAACCGGTGAGTTTGTAGTTGATGCAAGCGGTAGTTACGACGTTATTAGAATTGTTAACAAACCAACTATTAACAATAACGCAATTTTCAACAGTTCAGTTTATAACGATGTTTATTCAACCAGAGCTAACCTTATCAATGATGGATACGAAGGACTATATCCTTTTGTAACTCCAGCACCGGGTGCAAACATGTCCTGCACAGGAGCTGGAGCTAACGCACAAACAGAACAAGGAAGTCCTTGGGATTGGTGGAATGAATCTACATTTATTGCACAATACAATGGGTATTCCGGTACATCCAATGGAACAGTTGTTAATTGCATGCAAAAATTAGGCAATCCGGATATGTCAGCTGCAAAAGGAAGAAAATATATTGATACTATCCAGGGTTTTTTAAATCCTCGTATCGTATGTGCTTTAGGTTTGGCAGAATGTGCATTTGTAGGAGTAAAAGAAAACTCAAATTTATCTAACCTTACTATTTTCCCAAATCCAACATCTACAGAAATCAACTTTTCTACCCAAGGATCAACTACTATTAAGAGCGTTGAATTATTTGATGTAACAGGTAGAATGGTAAAACAAATTGTTGGATTAAACACCCAAAAATATACTATTCAACGCGAAGGCCTTTCTAATGGATTGTATATCACAAAGATACAATTGAACAATGGTTCTGTTTCTAAAAAAATTATTTTAGAATAATAACATAAGCTTCAAAAAAGTCCCGCCTTTCTGTAATGGAAGGGCGGGACTTTTTATTGTTTAATACTAAAGCGGAAATAAGTTGATCAGTGCGTTGTCATGCTGAACTTGTTTCAGCATCTATTGGAATTGGATTCCGAAATAAATTCGGAATGACCTTTTAGTCATCTTGTTAGCGGTTTAGTATATTGGATAATCATTATACCCTCACTCCTATCACCAAAATATCATCAACCTGTTCACGAGCTCCTTTCCAGGTTTCCATAGCCTTAACTAATACTATTTCCTGATCAAGCATTGGTTTATTATTATTAGCAAGCAGAATATCTTTAAATCGTTTACTCATGAATCTTTTTTCTTCAGCACCACCAAACTGGTCAGCATAGCCGTCCGAAAAAAGATAAACACAATCTCCTTTTGCAACAGAAATTTTATGTTTGGTAAATTTCCGCTCAGTTTCAGATTGTAAGCCACCTATCGAAAATTTATCACCTTTGATTTCAATCAATGAAGGAGCCCCTCCTGGCCTCCCCAAAGAGGAGGAATTAACACCCACAGAGCCGTCTATGTGGCCAGTGCGTTGATTCTCCTCCCCGGAGTTTATCACGATGAAAGAGGGAGGGAGGCCGGGAGGAGCCATAATCCACAATGGTCTTTGAGCACCGGCATATTCAATTTCCGTTTCAGTTAAAAAAGTAACTAGTGCAATATCCATCCCGTCTTTTGTTCCACTTTGCTCTTCCGGCTTCAATGCTTTGCATATTTCAACTTGTAGCAGATTAAGGATTTCATCAGGAGACGTTATCCCTTTTTCATTCACAATCTGATTCAGAATATTATTCCCGAGCATACACATCAGCGCACCCGGTACTCCATGTCCGGTACAATCACATGCTGCGATTAATTTTTTACCATCTTTTTCAGTAAACCAATAAAAATCACCGCTTACTATATCTTTTGGTTTGAACAATACAAAAGCATCAGGGAAAAGCCTGTATTTAAGTTCTTTAGGCGATAAACTCGATTCCTGTATTCGTTTGGAATAGTTGATACTGTCAGTAATATCCTTATTTTTTTCTTCAATTTCCTGATAAGCAAATGACAATGCGCTATTTGCTTTCTTTTTTTCACTATTCCTTCTGAAAAGTACAAAAGCCAAAACAATAATCAATGAAGAAAACAGTAACATGTATATCTTGAAATTCTGTTCGCGATGCAAGTTTTCCTCTGCCAGCGCATTATCTTTTTCCAAACTACCAATCTTTAATTCTTTTTTCTCCGATTCATATTTGGCAGTCAATTCCATAGACTGCCTGGCTTTACTTTCATTGTGAATACTATCTTTAATATTAAAAACCAATTGTTCATATTCAAAAGCCTTCTTAAAATCATTTTGCTTTTCATATAGTGATGCAAAATTTTCATAAACACTTTTTATAAGCACTTTATTACTAGTCCATTTTACAATTTTCATTGCTTTGTGGAGAGCAATATTAGCTTCTTTATATTTTTTTGCAATGATATATAATTCACCAAGATTACTATAACTGCTTAATAAATTTCCTTTCTGACCATTTTTTTCATCAATTTTAATTGCTTTTTCAGTATATTCAATGGCAAGTTTAATTTTTCCCATTTCATAATAAACCAGACTTATATTTGCATAAGCCGTTGCCACACCTTGCCAATTATTCATTTCTTCTGATATTTTCAAAACAATGTTGTAATATTTAATAGCCTCTTTATATTTTTTCAAGATAGTATATATGATACCTATATCATTGCTAATCTTGCAAATCGCTTTTTTATTATTGAACTTTTGATTAAGTATCAGCGATTTATTATAATAATTTAGAGCTTCGTTATAGTTTTTTTTAAAATAATATATCTGACCGATATTAAGATAATTCCACGCAATGGCCATACTATCTCTCAAATTTTCATAAATTTTTAATGATTTGACACAATGGTCAGATGCTAATTCATAATCACCTTTATCTAAAAAGAGTTCACAAAGTCTGCCATGTGCTAAAGCAATTTTTCCCGGGTTGTTTAGTTGAATAGAAATAGCAAGAGCTTGCTGCCCATATCCAAAAGCTTTTTCTGAATTATAATTTTGGTATTGCTTAGAAAGAGCAATTAACAATGAAATCTTCGTAGTATCATTTTGAGTAGATTTTAGAAGATTCTGAAGGGAATCAACTTCTTTCATATCCTGAGCAGGCAAATAGAAACCTTGCTGAATAATCAGTAATAGGATAAGATATTTATAAAATCGTTTTTTCATGCTTTAATTCCTATCACCAATATGTCATCAACCTGTTCACGACTCCCTTTCCAAGCTGCTAACTTCTCACAAATTATTGTTTCCTGCTCCAGCATGGGCTTTTTATTGTTTAACAAAAGCAAATCTTTAAATCGTTTACTCATAAATTTTTTACCTTCCCGCCCACCAAACTGGTCAACTATCCCATCAGAAAAAATATAAAGACAATCACCTTTAGAAACGGAAATCCTATGTTTAGTAAATTTCCTTTCAGTTTCAGATTGCAAACCACCGATTGAAAATTTGTCGGCTTTTATTTCAATAAAAGTGGAAGCCCCTCCCAGCCTCCCCAAAGGGGAGGAGATACTTCCCGCAATGTCTCCTGCTGGGCTTGTGCGTTGATACCCCCTCCCTTCGGGAGGGCTGAGGTGGGCTTCTTTCTCCTCCCCAAAGGGGAGGTTAGGAGGGGTTTCCTTTATAATCCACAAAGGTCTTTGAGCACCTGCATATTCAATTTCTGTTTCACTGATAAAAGAAATGAGAGCAATGTCCATCCCATCCTTCGCTCCGTTTTGCTCTTCCTGTTTAAATGATCTGCGAATTTCCTTATGCAGAAGGTTGAGAATTTCATCAGGTGATGTAATACCTTTTTCATGCACAATCTGGTTCAGTATATTATTCCCAATCATGCTCATCAAAGCCCCGGGAACACCATGTCCGGTACAGTCGCATGATGCAATCAAACTTTTACCATTCTTTTCTGAAAACCAATAAAAATCACCACTTACAATATCCTTTGGCTTGAACAAAACAAAGGCATCAGGAAAAAGTTTGTATTTTAATTCTTTGGGAGATAAACTAGCCTCCTGAATCCGTTGGGAGTAGTTGATGCTATCGGTTATTTCTTTGCTCTTCAATTCAATTTCCTTATAAGCAATTGACAAAGCAATATTTGCTTTCCTTTTCTGAGCATTCCCTCTAAAAAGTACAAAAACAAAAACAAAAATGATGACTACAAAAATGATAATAAAGTTTATGAAATTTTTTTCACGTTGTAGTTTTCTTTCTGAAAGAGCCTTTCCTTTTTCAAGGTTATTTATCATCAACTCTTTTTTCTCAGATTCGTATTTTGCTGTTATTTCATTTGCAAGCCTGCTGTTGTTATCATTGTTTAACGAATCGGTAAGTGCAGAAGAAAGTTGTATATATATTAAAGCTTTCTGGTAATCATTTTGCAAAGCAAAAACAGTTAATAATTTGCCGTAACAGTCTTTTAGCCTTATTTTATCATTTAATCCTTTTGCATAATTTATTGAACGATGAAGGAAAAAAATGGCCTCATTATATCTTTTAGACTTGATAAAAAATTCTCCGTGATTACAGTAAGAATCTGCTAAATATCTTTTGTTTCCAATTTCTTTGGCAATATTTATTGATTTTTCATTGTATGCAATAGCAAGATCAAGTTTCCCCAACTTACCATATACCGTACTTAAATTGCCAAAATTTGCTGAAATCCCTTGTTTGTTGCCAATTTCAATTTGAATTTTTAATGCACTGTTATAATTATCTATTGCTTCTTTGTATTTTTTTTGTTCAATGTAAACCAGACCAATATCATTATAATTTTCAGCAATTTCTTTCCCCCTGTTCAACCCGGTGTTAATGTCCAACGCTTTAAAGTATTGAATAAGTGACTGATTATAATTCTCCTGATAAAAATATATCCATCCGATATTACGGTAACAATCAGCAATAGATGCTTTATCATTTAATTTTTCAAAAATTGTAATTGCTTCGAAATAATGTTCAGATGAAGAGCCATAATCACCTTTATACCAGTATAGATCTCCAAGTTTATTATGGATTCTGCCCACGCTCTTCTGATTATCTAATTTAATAGCAAGTGCCAGTGCTTGCTGAGCATATTCAATAGCTCTATCTGAATTAGAATCTTTAAATTGATCAGAAAGTGAAATAAATGCAGCTAACTTTATAGTATCTTCAGAAGCTGATTTAATTGTATTTTGCAGAGAGTCAATAGTATGCTGGTTCCGTGCAGTCAAATAGAAAGATTGCTGCATTAACAAAAATAAAAAAAGGTATTTAATATAAAAGGTAGACTTCATTTACTAACTCGATTCATCAGCAGTACCAAACATTGTTTTTCAAACTCCTCCAAAGGTAAACATATAATTAATTTCAAGCTTAATGTTTAATATTTTAAAGGGGGGATATTTCAGGAAATTACCTTTTTGTCATGAATTAGTTATAGAAAACATGCCCCCACCCCATTGGAGAGCATCTGGGGGCAATGCATGGAAAGCTAGACTGAAAATCAATATATAAAATGAATTTCGCTTAATTACTAGTATTGAGCTAATTATAAAAAGATGTAATGTCATGTCGAGATTTTACCAGACATCTTTTAAAAATGAAAAAGATTCCTCCACAAGGTCGGAATGACACACAATACGTCAAAGTAAATTTAAATAACACTAGATTGAGAATGATTTTTAAAGTTTATTTTTTCTTCCTTTTTTTTGTTTAGGAATTTTGGCATTGTATTTTTCCAGGTATTTTAATTGTTTATTTATAAAATCCCCATAATTATCCCTATCAGTACGGTATTCTTTAAGTACCGAATTTTGGTCAGCAATCAATTTTTCAAAAGGGGCAAGTGTTTTAGGATTTAGATCTTTTATGAAATAAAAATAAATATTCCCTTCATTGGCACGTGAAAATCTAAACCTGTCATTTTCGTCTTTTGTGACATTTGCTTTAGGGCTAACCAGTAAGTTAATATGACCGGCAATAACTATTTTGGCAAAAAAACCATTCAATTGAATATAATCATTACCATCAACATAGCGGAAGCCCCAATATTTTTTCCTGATGCAATTAATTTTGTGTTCTTTATTCTTCCTGTCCTTAAATATTAATTCACCAACATTGAAATTTTCACTTTCCTGCATTTTTTTAATAACAGTTAGCTTTTTACTAAGATAATCCTCTTTGGTTTTATAAACACCAAATTCATTTTTTTCTATTGCTTTTGTAACAAAAGCAAAAAGCACTAGTACTGCGCTTAACGAAACATTAACCCACATTGCAGTTTTTTAGATTAGATTTTTGGCTACTCAGGTGGTTTGAA